>JBFOLS010000462.1:0-10334 GCA_040830225.1 Leisingera sp. | reverse complement strand
GAAATCCATTATGGCGGCCAGCGCATCGACAACCTGTCGCGGGGGGAGATGCAGCCCCTGCGCAAGAAGATCCAGATGATCTTCCAGAACCCCTACGCCTCGCTCAATCCGCGCATGACCATTCGCCAGGCGCTGGAGGAACCGGTGCGCCACCACAACCCCAACGCCTCGGCGGGCGAGGTGCGCGACAAGGTGACCGAGGTGATGATGTCGGTGGGTGTCGACCCCAGCTGGGCGAAACGCTACCCGCATGAATTCTCCGGCGGCCAGCGCCAGCGGATTGCTATCGCCCGTGCCCTGACCGTGGACCCGGAATTCATCATCGCGGATGAGCCGATCAGCGCGCTGGACGTCTCGATCCAGGCTCAGGTGCTGAACCTGATGCTGGAAGCCAAGGAAAGCCGCGGCCTCACCTATCTGTTCATCACCCATGACCTCAGTGTGGTGGAGCACTTCGGCACCCGCGTCGCGGTGCTTTACCTTGGGTCGGTTTGCGAGGTTGCGGACACGCGGACATTGTTCTCCAACCCCAAACACCCCTATACTCGGGCCTTGCTGTCCGCAGTGCCGCAGCTCAAGGACGACCGGCCGAACCATATCCGCCTCAAGGGCGAGATCCCGACGCCGATCAACCTGCCGCAAGGCTGCCCCTTCCAAAGCCGCTGCGCCTTTGCGGACGCGCGATGCAAGAGTGAAAAGCCCAAAGCCATTCACCAGCCCGATGGCAGCACTGTCGCCTGCCACGCTGTCGAAGAAGACAGGCTGGATGAGGTGGCCGCCGGTTAAGACGGGACGCCCAGTTGGACATCATCTGGCTCAAAGACTTCGAGGCCCTGGTCGCGTGCAAGAATTTCTCGCGCGCGGCCGAGGAGCGCAATGTCAGCCAGCCGGCCTTCTCCCGCCGCATCCGGGCGCTGGAGAATGAAATCGGCGTGCGGCTGATCAACCGCGAGACGCTGCCGCTGACGCTGACCCCGGCAGGGGAGGTGTTCCTGTCCCAGTCCCGCATCATGCTGCGCACCTACGAGGAGACCATCGAGCGCTGCCAGACCATTGATGCGGCCAGCGAGAACGTGATCCGCTTTGCCGCCTCGCAGTCGCTCTACATGACCCATTACAAGACCCTGATTGCGCCCCTGGCCAGCGAAGGGGGGCTGGACACCGACCTCAACTCCACCTCCTGGGCCGCCGACCAGTTCGTCAGTGCGCTGCAGCAGGGCTATTGCGATGTGATCCTGACTTACTGGCACCCGTCGATGGATTTTCTCGGGCCGCTGGAGGTCGCCAATTTCGAATACCTGACCCTTTCAACCGACCGCTATGTGCCGGTTTCCCGCACCACCCCGGACGGCGTGCCGGAGTTCGGCTTCAAGGAAGGTTCTAAGGACGCGGTGCCGCTGCTGTCTTATGGCGCAGTCTCGGCCTTGCGTTCAGTGCAGGAGTTTGCGCTGGACCAGCTTCTGCCCGGCCAGAAGGTTTTTGTGGTCAACCAGAATGCCTTGGCCAACAGCGTCAAGGCGATGATCCAGGAGGGGTTCGGCATGGGATGGCTGCCGCTCAGCCTGTGCCGCGAGGAGATTTCTGCCGGGCGTTTCGGGGTTGTCGACGAACGTCTTGCGACCGATCTGGAAATCCGCCTTTACCGCGACCCGCGCAGCACCAAGCAGACCCTGGATGTGCTGTGGAAGCAGCTGAAGCGCTCCGCCCTGGAAACTGCCTGAAGGCTGGCCGCCTGCCAAAAACCACTGGGCCCAAAAACAACAAAGGCGACCTAGGGCGCCTTTTTTTATTGGTCGGAGTGAGAGGATTCGAACCTCCGACCCCTGCCTCCCGAAGACAGTGCTCTACCAGGCTGAGCTACACTCCGACCGTGGAGGGCGAAATAGCTCAGGGCGCTGGGTTTGACAAGGGCGATTCCACAGAAAGATGCGGTTTTTGAGGATTCTTTTTAGGGCTCTGGCAGGAGTGGAACCGTCACGAAAAAGCCCCGCGCCGGCGGCCGGGCGGGGCTTTGAACTCTTCTGGGAAAAGCCCGAAAATCAGAGGCTTGCCTCCAGGGCTGCGATCACGGCGTCGCCCATCTGGCTGGTCGAGACCGGCTCCACGCCTTCCTCGCCCAGGAGGTCCGCGGTGCGCACGCCGTCGGCAAGAACCTTCTCAACCGCAGCTTCCAGACGGTCGGCTTCGGCGCCTTGATCAAAGCTGTAGCGCAGCGCCATTGCAAAGCTCAGGATACAGGCGATCGGGTTGGCTTTGCCCTGCCCTGTGATGTCGGGGGCGGAGCCGTGCACCGGCTCATAAAGCGCCTTGGGGCGGCCGTTTTCCATCGGTGCGCCGAGCGACGCGGAGGGCAGCATACCAAGCGAGCCGGTCAGCATCGCGGCGCAGTCGGACAGGATGTCGCCGAACAGGTTGTCGGTCAGGATCACGTCGAATTGCTTGGGGGCGCGCACCAGCTGCATGGCGCCGTTGTCGGCGTACATGTGCGACAGCTCGACTTCCGGGTAATCGGCAGCAACGCGGGTCACAACCTCACGCCACAGGATGCCGGATTCCATCACATTGGCCTTCTCCATCGAGCAGACCTTCTTGCCCCGGCGCATCGCCAGTTCAAACGCGGAACGGGCGGCACGCTCGATTTCGGACTCGGTGTAGCGCTGGGTGTTGATGCCCACGCGCTCGTTGCCTTCCTCGAAGATGCCGCGCGGCTCGCCGAAATAGACGCCCGAGGTCAGCTCGCGCACGATCATGATGTCGAGGCCTGCGACGATGTCCTTCTTCAGCGAGGAGAAATCCGCCAGCGCATCAAAGCACTGCGCCGGGCGCAGGTTGGAGTAGAGGTCCATCTCCTTGCGCAGGCGCAGCAGGCCGCGCTCGGGTTTCACCGAGAAGTCCAGGTCGTCATAGGCCGGGCCGCCGACGGCGCCGAGCAGCACCGCGTCGACTTCCTGCGCCTTGGCCATGGTCTCATCTGCCAGCGGCTTGCCATGCTTGTCATAGGCCGCGCCGCCGACCAGATCCTCGCTCACATCGAACTGCAGGCCGCGCTTGTCGCCGAACCACGAGATGATCTTGCGCACTTCGGTCATGACTTCGGGGCCGATCCCGTCGCCGGGCAGAATCAGAATCGATGGGTTGGGCATGGGGATCCTCCTAAAAACAGCTGGCACGGGCGTAGCGGGACAGCGGGGCAGGGTCAATAACAGCCCTTGAAAATAAAGGGGATCGCAGGGGAATTGCGCAGTTTTGAAGCTGGCTAGTCCAGGGTGACATCGACCCAGACCAGCCGGTGGCGGCTGGCCCGCGCAGCCGCGGCCTCCGGGCCCTTGGGCCAGGCAACACCGCTTGCGGTCACCCGCAGCCCGGCAGAGGGCAGAACATAGTCCACCCGCATTTGTCCGATGCCGGGCCAATCAACTGTCGCCAGCCCGCCAATTGCACTGCCGGGAAGGGGATCCTGCAGGCGGGGATCCTTCAGCAGGCCGCGGATTGCAGGCTTGATGCCTTCCCCCTGCACCGGGTCAAGATTGGCATCCCCGGCAATGACAAAGGGTCCTTCAGGCACAGGTCCCAGCTGGCCGTCCAGCAGCAGCTGCCACAGGCGGATTTCATCGCGGTTGCGCCGGCCGTTGCGGTCCTCAGGCCCGTCAAAGACCGGCGGGCTGGCATGAAAAGTCATCACATTCAGCCGTCCGCCGCCCGTCAGTTCAACCGGTATCAGCCAATGTGCAGTGGATGAGAGGCGCTGCACAGCCTGTGTCTCAGGCGACGGGTAGGGGCTGCCATCCGGGTGCTGCGGCAGCAGCGCCCCGGGCAGATCCCGCCACAGCAGATCCGAGAAGCTTCGGATGCCGGCACGGTCCACTGGCCGCCGCGAAAGGAGTGCGATTCCGCCCTGGCCGCGGAACCGGCCAAACCCTTGATTGTCACGCGGGCCTCCGGTGCGCCCGTCGCCGTCCAGGTCCAGCGGTTCTGGCGGCGGCAGACCGGCGTTGGGCTGCAGCGAGACCCGGTGCGGATAAGACGCCCCGGCTTCTGCCAGCTGAACCGCCAGAGCAGCAAGGGCGAGGCTTTCATAGTCCCAATCGATCCCCTGCAGAGCCAGAACATCCGGCTGCACTGCGGCGATCACTTCCACTACTGCGTCAATCTGCGGGTCCTTGCCCCGTTCGATATCGCGCAGCAGCAGGCCGGGCCCGCCGCGGGAAAGTTCGGAATTGAATGTGGCGATGCGGATGGTTTCTGCCTGAGCTGCGCCCGCGGCAAGAACCAGCAGGAGGCCAGCCGCCAGCCGCCTCATGCGGTCTGCATTGCCTCATCAGCGCTGCTGCAGGCGGCACGGCGCTTTTGCGCGATCAGCCCGGCAATGCGCAGCATCGCCATGCCCCGCATGATCATCGAAGCAGGCACCAGCGCCCAGCCGCTGATCAGCCAAATCAGCATATGCGGCGCCGCAAGAATGCTAGGGTCAACCAGTCCGGAAGCCAGCTTGACAGCAGCGGGCAGTGCAAAAGGTAACAGCACGCCGCAGATGATGTTGATCCGCGCGTCCCGCTGCAGCCGCTGTACAACATCGCCACCGGTGGTCGGGTCGAACAGCGGCAGGTTGATCCAGACGTTAAAGGCGCCGCTGCCGACCGGCCAGTGGCCGACCCGGATCACCAATGCAAACAGGGCGATCGCCGTTCCGGAGGCGGCACATGCCAGTGCAGCGGCATCGCGCACCGTCAGAACGGTGACCTCGGAGACTTGCGGCGGCATCATCAGCATCGTCAGCTGCACCGGAGAATAGGCAAAATCCAAATGGCTTCCCAGCCAGCCGCCGAACTGCTGCACCAGTGCCGTCAGTCCGGTTGGCGCCAGCGGATGCGCTGCCAGCAGGCTCAGCGCGCCAACGGTGGCGGCGGCGGCAGCAAAGCGCATCCGGTTGATTGGCGGGGCGCTGCGAAACTCCACGAAGCTGGGAAAATGCGAGTAGTATTCGGCAAAGGCAAGCGCCGCGCCCAATAGCGCGATGAACAAGATGATCTCGGGCGACTCGGTGGCTGATGCCGGCAGAATCAGTGACGGCATTGCAAACAGCATGGCCACCAATATGCCGCGGAACGCCGCGCCTGTGATGCGTGCAAACACGTCTCTTATTCCCTTCAAACCGGACCGGGCGTTTTTTCTCCCTGGTTCCAGCTTTGAAGCGCCCTGGGGTGTTCAGGGTGCTCTGCCTCATTTTTGCCCCATTGTTGCCGTCTGGCGGCTTTCCGCTCAAGGGGCAGGGGCAGGCCCGGGGGCACTTTCACAGGCGGACTGGTGCGGGATTGCATCAGCGAAGTGGTGGAATTTGAGGGGGTTGGCGGGTGGGCTACCAGATGCTGTAGCTGCAGCCGGAGGACGCACAAGGCGGTGGCCAAAGTCGAATTGCGGCGGAATTGCGGCGCGATTCTGGCGGGGCTCCCAAAAACAGAGCCGCCCGGGCAGGGCGGCTCCGAAGCGTTTACAGAGGAAAAACCGGGATCAGACCCAGGGGCGTGCCTGTGCGGCTTGTTCCTCGAAGGTCTTGATCGAGTCCGCCTTCTCCATGGTCAGGCCGATATCGTCGAGGCCGTTCAGCAGGCAGTGCTTCTTGAATGCATCCACTTCGAAGGTGATCACTTCGCCGTCCGAGGTGGTGATTTCCTGGGCTTCCAGGTCCACGGTCATACGGGCGTTTTCGCCTTTCTCCGCGTCGGCCATCAGGATGTCGACCTGCTCCTGCGGCAGCACGATCGGCAGAATGCCGTTCTTGAAACTGTTGTTGAAGAAGATGTCGGCAAAGGAGGTGGAGATGATGCACTTGATGCCGAAGTCGGCAATCGCCCAGGGTGCGTGCTCACGCGAGGAGCCGCAGCCGAAGTTGTCGCCCGCCACCAGGATCTCGGCGTTGCGGTACTGCGGCTTGTTCAGCACGAAATCCTCGATCTCAGTGCCATCGCGGTTAAAACGCATCTCGTCGAACAGGTTCTTGCCGAAGCCGGTGCGCTGGATGGATTTCAGGAACACCTTCGGGATGATCATGTCGGTGTCGATGTTCACCAGCGGCATCGGGGCTGCGATACCCTGCAGTTTCTCGAACTTTTCCATTACTCGTTTCCTTGTTTCTGGTGCTTCAAACCGCTGAGATCAAAACCGATCTCTTCCGCCAGGCGGGCGATGAAGCTGTGTTTTTCGGGCCGGTGCGCCTTGTGGTAGCGGCGCACCATTGAAGCATAGAGGTGGATGGCCAGCGTGTTCTCGGTGAGCCAGCCGTCCTCCTGGCAGTTGCCGCTGAACAGGACGTCGGTCAGAACGCCGCGGATCGGATAGAAGACATCCGGCTCGCGTACATGCTTTACTTCGCCGGTTTCGTTCAGCGTGTAGTCCAGCGCCCTTGGGCCCAGCGAAGGGCGCTGCAGCTCAAACGCTGTCAGCAGCCGTTTGCCGGGCGGGGCGGCTTCCACCTCTTTCCGGATCTTGCGGTTGAGCCAGGGGGGCACGAACCCGGGGTCCTCGAACCAGTCCAGGAGGTGGTTCAGGGTTGCCGAGTCCTTAGGCAGACGCAGCACCGCGCCGTTGATCGACCGCGTCGGCTCATAGCCCACGTGATAGTCCACATCCGGCAAAGGCCGGTAGCAGAGCATATCGGTATCGATCCAGATCATCTCCGTCTGCTTCAAGAGATACAGGCGGAACAGATCCGACAGCATCGAAGCAGGCGCGTCCCCATGCCCTGCCGCGGCAGGGTCCCAGATCTCCGCCGCGGGGCAGGTGAGAACACCTGCCGGAACCCGCGGCGCGGTCTTGCCGGTGTAAAACAGCACAACCTCGTGGCCGCGCTGCACGAAACTGGCCAAGGACAGTTCGTGCAGCCAGTTGAGGCTGTCGCCGACCCACAGGCTTGCTACCGCTGGAAGGGAAGTGCTGGACGCCATTGGTGCCCCCTAAAGGCTCAGATCAGCTCGCGCACATCCGTCAGCTTGCCGGTCAGAGCGGCAGCTGCCGCCATCGCCGGGCTCACCAGATGGGTGCGGCCCTTGTAGCCCTGACGCCCCTCGAAGTTCCGGTTCGAGGTTGCCGCGCAGCGCTCGTGCTCGGACAGCTGGTCGGGGTTCATCGCCAGGCACATGGAGCAGCCCGCAAGGCGCCACTCGAAACCGGCTTCCTCAAAGATCGCGGCCAGGCCTTCTTCCTCAGCCTGCGCCCGCACCAGGCCCGAGCCCGGCACGATCATGGCGCGCATGCCGTCCTTGATCTTCTTGCCCTTCACGACTTCAGCCACGGCGCGCATGTCTTCGATGCGGCCGTTGGTGCAGGAGCCAATGAAGACGGTGTCGATCTCGATGTCGGTCAGCTTCTGGCCCGGGGTCAGCCCCATGTACTCGAGCGAGCGGCGGGCCGCTTCGATCTTGCCGCCTTCAAAGTCCTCGGGCGCCGGAACCACACCGGTGATCGGCAGCACGTCCTCAGGGGAGGTGCCCCAGGTCACAACCGGCTCGATGTCTTCGCCGCGGATGGTAACAACCTTGTCGAAATGGGCGCCTTCGTCGGTGTAGAGGGTCTTCCACCAGTTCAGCGCGGCCTCCCACTGGGCGCCTTTAGGCGCGTGGGTGCGGCCGTTCACGTATTCAAAGGTGGTTTCATCCGGCGCCACCAGGCCCGCGCGTGCGCCGCCTTCGATGGCCATGTTGCAGACGGTCATGCGGCCTTCCATCGACATGTCGCGGAACACTTCGCCGCAATATTCGATGACATAGCCGGTGCCGCCGCCGGTGCCGGTCTCGCCGATGATCGCCAGGGTCACGTCCTTGGGGGTGACGCCGGGGCGCAGCTTGCCGGTCACTTCGACCTTCATGTTCTTGGATTTTTTCTGGATCAGTGTCTGGGTGGCCAGCACGTGCTCCACTTCCGAGGTGCCGATGCCATGCGCCAGCGCGCCGAATGCGCCGTGGGTCGCGGTGTGGCTGTCGCCGCAGACCACGGTCATGCCGGGCAGGGTCCAGCCGTTCTCCGGGCCGACGATATGCACGATGCCCTGGCGGATGTCCGAAACAGGATAGTAGTGCACGCCGAATTCCTTGGCGTTCTTGTCGAGCGCCTCAACCTGGATGCGGCTTTCCTCGGTCATGGTGGCCGGGTCAGCGCGGTCCAGAGTGGTCGGCACGTTGTGGTCCGGAACCGCGATGGTCTTGTCCGGCGCGTGCACCTTGCGGCCGGCCATGCGCAGGCCTTCGAAGGCCTGCGGGCTGGTCACTTCGTGGACCAGGTGGCGGTCGATATAGAGCAGGCAAGTGCCGTCCTCTGCTTCATGCGCAACATGCGCATCCCAGATCTTGTCATAGAGTGTTTTGGGGGACATGGGTCCTCTCCCGATATGTATTGGGTATGCTGGCTTTGGGCTGGGCAGGCACCTTATAGGCGCGCCAGGACCGTGCGGGCGGCGCCAAAGAACCGCTCGCGCAGGCGTGCGCGGTCTTGCAGTTCGATCTTTTGGGCCAATACGAGGGTCATGGCTGTCAGATACATCCGCAATGGCCGGCAATCAAGATTCGTTCGCAGGCGGATAGCAAGGACCGGAATGGAGCAAGGCGGCAGAGGGCGCCTTGAAAGAAGACCTTCCGCCCGGAACCGGCCGCGGTCAGGCGCCGCTGTCTTTCTCCGCCAGCCGCCTGGCATCAGCGCGTGACATCGACCGCAGGGCAAACCGCATCCCAAAGGCGCCGGCAATGCCCAGCCCGGTCATGATCAACGGCATCATCCAGGTGGTGAAGAACCCGTGCCGCTCCTGAACCCAGCCGCGGTGCTCCTCATGATACAGGATCTCGAATTTCTGGCCCACTTCAGGAGTGAAGCGCACCGGCAGGAAAACCTCTGCTTCCCACCAGTCGCCGGCGGCATCCTGATAGAGAACGGTAGGATAATAGTCGCCGTCATCGACCGTGCGTTTGGTGACTGTATCGGTGCGGGTCCCGTGGACATACCGGACCGACAGGATCTCGGCCTCGGCAGGTTGCGCGTGGCGCACGAACCGCCAGCTGTCGAGAAAGGCGATCAAGCCGAACAGGATGAAGATCCCAGGCACCAGAAACATCAGGATGCGCATCCACAGCGGTTGTTTGACAGTTTCTGCCATCGGTCCCTCCGTTTTCCGCAGTCTAGCAAGGCCTTGGCGCTCTGGCGATGTTTCCCGCACGGCTTGATCGAAACGCGGCAGGGCGGCAGACTGCTCTGAAAAAGGGGGCGTGATGGAGCAGGAACAGACCCAACAGACGGACGCGCTGGCGGAAAGCACCGCCGAGGCGCTGGAATTCGGCCAGCGGATCTGGCAGCTTGCAGCGCAAGGCGGCGAGATGCTGATGCGGCCCTGGAACGCCTATCAGGTCGGCATTGCCTTTGCCCTATTTGTGCTGGCAACCCTCCTTGCCCGGCCGCTGGGGCGGGCCTACCACGACTGGCTGCGCAGCCGCAGCGGCTGGCCGCGCTGGCGGATGCGGGTGGCACTGGTGCTGCACAAGCGTATCCGCGCGATCCTGTTTGTAGTGCTGATCTGGGCCGTTGTGCTGATCATGCAGGAGGCCACCTGGCCCAGCCGCTCGCGCGTGCTGATGGTGATCGCCAACCTGTCGCTGGCTTGGCTGATCGTTGCCTTTGCCACCCGGCTGGTCGGCAACGCGCTGCTGCGCAACCTGGTGAAATACGGCGCCTGGACTTGGATCACGCTGCGCATCCTCGGCATTACGGCCGAGGCCGAAGACCTGCTGAACAGCGTCGCGATAGATTTTGGCGACCTGCGAATCTCGCTGCTGCTGGTGCTTCAGGCGATTGTGATTCTGGGCCTTATGCTGACCCTGGCGCGTCTGGTTTCCGCCGCGGCTGCCAACCGGATCCGCAACAATCCCGAGATTTCCCCATCGATGCAGGTGCTGGGGGCCAAGCTGGCGCAGATCCTGTTCTACAGCGCTGCTTTCTTTATCGGGCTCAAGGCAATCGGCATCGACCTTACCGGCCTTGCGGTTCTGTCGGGCGCAATTGGCGTCGGCCTCGGTTTCGGCCTGCAAAAGGTGGTCTCAAACCTGGTTTCCGGCCTGATCATCCTCTTGGACAAGTCGATCAAACCCGGTGACGTGATCTCGCTTGGCGACACCTTCGGCTGGATCAACGCGCTGGGCGCCCGCTATGTTTCGGTCGTCACCCGGGACGGGCGCGAGTATCTGATTCCCAATGAGGATCTCATTACCTCGCAGGTGGTGAACTGGTCCCATTCCGACAAATACGTGCGCCTCGACCTGCGTTTCGGCACCGGCTACGGCAATGACCCGCACAAGGTG
>JBFOLS010000461.1:0-9217 GCA_040830225.1 Leisingera sp. | reverse complement strand
GGTGCCCGGAGCAGTTCGGCAAGAGGGATCAATCGTCGTCTTCGCTGTCTTCTTCGATCTTCATCACTTCGAGCTGATCGTTCAGGTAGAACTCGTAAGCTTTGCCGTCCTTGGTGGCTTCGGCTTCGAACATGCCGTCTTCGGCTTCGACCTCGGTCACCTCATAGCCCTGGCCGGTCAGCAGGTCGCGGATCTTGGTTTCGGTTTCCGGGCTTGGGGCTGCGCCGGAGGCAAAGGCGGCCGCGGCGGGCAGGGTGAGAGCGAGGGCCAGGAGTTTCAGGGAGTTGCGCATGGTCTTTTCCTTTCTGTGGTTGCCATGGTTCCGCACCGGGAAGGCACGGGCTGTGGCAGTGACATCGGGGCAAGCGTGGCGGGGCCGAATAGGCCGCGGGTTGGACCGAGGCGTAATTCGGCGGCGTATAACCAGGGTTTAGGCAGGAAAATCAGGGGTATTCCTGACGCGCCGGCCGCAGAAGCAAAAGAGGCCGGCTCAGGGGGAGAGCCGGCCTTAGGCTGCCAATGCCGGCACGCGGGTGGCCGGCACGACGGAGATGAATTCTTGGGGCGCCTAGATCGCCAGGTATTCGGCGCGCAGCTCCTCGTTTTCCAGGACCTCGGCAGCGGTGCCGTCAAAGACGATGCCGCCGGTATCGAGGATCACTGCGCGGTCTGCCAATTCCAGGGCGCGGACCGCGTTCTGCTCGACGATGATGGTTGTCATGCCCTGTTCCTTGATGTGGATGAGGGTCTTTTCGATCTCGTCCACGATCACCGGGGCGAGGCCTTCATAGGGTTCATCCAGCAGCAGCACCTTGATGTCGCGGGCCAATGCGCGGGCAATTGCCAGCATCTGCTGTTCGCCGCCCGAAAGCGTGACCCCCTCCTGCTTGCGGCGTTCGCCAAGGCGCGGGAACAGGTCGTAGAGACGCTCCAGCGACCAGCCGATGGGCGGCGCAATCTGGGCCAGCTGCAGGTTTTCCTCGACCGTCAGGCCGGGGATGATGCGGCGGTCTTCGGGGACCAGTCCTAGGCCCGCAGCCGCCGCCTCGTGCGAGGCCATCTGATGCAAGGGTTTGTGGTCCAGCCAGATCTCGCCTCGGGTCACCATCGGCGATCCGGTACGGGCGATCGAGCGCAGGGTCGAGGTTTTGCCGGCGCCGTTGCGGCCCAGCAGGGCCAGGATCTCGCCCTCGTGGACGTTGAAGTTGATGCCCTGCACGATGTAGCTCTCGCCGTAGTAGGCGTGCACGTCCCAGACCGACAGGAATGCCGGCGCGGTGGATGCCACATTGGCGTTCTTGGAGAAATCGGGTTTCACATTCATGTTGAGTCCTCCTTACGCCGACTCGCCCAGATAGGCTTCGCGCACCTTCGGATTGCCGCGGATGTTCTGCGGATCATCCTCGACCAGCGGGGTGCCCTGGGCCAGCACGGTGATGCGGTTGGCCAGGCTGAACACCACGTGCATGTCGTGCTCGATGATCGCGATGGTGATGTCCCGCTCGTCGCTGATCTGCTTCAGCAGGTCGATGGTGTTGTTGGTATCGGCCCTGGCCATGCCGGCAGTGGGCTCATCCAGCAGCAGCAGCCGCGGTTCTTGCGACAGGCACATGCCGATCTCCAGCCGCCGCTTGTCGCCGCGGGACATGGCGGCGGCATGCATGTGCCGCTTGTCCGCCATATTCATCTCTTCCAGCATGTGCTCTGCCTTTTCCAGGATGTCCTTCTGGCTCAGCACTGCGGAGAGCGCATTCAGTTCAAACGCGCCGTCCCGCTTGGCAAAGCAGGGGATCATCATGTTTTCCAGTACCGTGAGGTCGCCGAAGATCTCGGGTGTCTGGAACACGCGGGAGATGCCCATCTGGTTGATCTCGTAAGGGGCGCGGCCCAGCACCGACTGACCGTCGAACATGACCGAACCAGTATCGGGGATCAGCTTGCCCACCAGGCAGTTCAGGAGGGTGGATTTGCCCGCGCCATTCGGTCCGATGATCGCGTGGACCGAGTTTTCCTTTACGCTGAGGTTCACTTCTGACAGCGCTTGCAGGCCGCCGAACCGTTTCCCCACGTTCTTGACTTCAAGGATACTCATTTTCTGTCTCCTTATTCCGCAGGGTTGGTTTCATGTGAGGCCGAACCGTTGTCTTTGGTATTGCGGTTCTTAAGCCAGTCCTTGATCCGCTGGCCGCCTTCGACCAGGCCGCCGGGCAGGAAGATCACCACCAGCATGAACAGGATGCCCAGGGTCAGGTGCCAGCCCTTTCCGATGAAGGGATGGATGATGAAAACCACCGCGTCCTCCAGTCCGTCCGGCAGGAAGCTGAACCAGCTGTGCAGCACGTTGTCGTTGATCTTGGAGAAGATGTTCTCGAAGTACTTTATGAAGCCTGCACCCAGCACCGGGCCGATCAGCGTGCCGGCGCCGCCCAGGATGGTCATCAGCACCACCTCGCCCGAGGCCGTCCACTGCATCCGCTCAGCACCGGCCAGCGGGTCCATCGAGGCCATCAGCCCGCCTGCAAGGCCTGCGTACATGCCGGAGATTACAAAAGCTGCCAGGGTGTAGGGCCGGGTGTTCAGGCCGGTGTAGTTCATCCGCTGCTGATTCGACTTCACCGCCCGCAGCATCATGCCGAAGGGCGAGCGGAAGATGCGGATCGACAGGTAGAAGGAGGCGAGCAGCACCAGCGCACAGAAGTAATAGCCGACGTTGAAGGTGAATACCCAGCTGCCAATCACCAGCTCTGCGCTGTCACGCATTTCCAGCCCGAAGAGGCCAGGAACCGGGATGTTGCCTTCTGCAGTCTGGCTTTGACCCAGGATCCGCGGATCGTCAAGCGCCAGCTGCAGGCCGGTCTCACCGCCGGTGACCGGAGTCAGTACCGAATAGGCCAGGGCAAACATCATCTGCGCAAAAGCCAGTGTCAGGATCGAAAAGTAGATGCCCGAACGGCGCAAGGAGACAAAGCCGATCAGCAACGAGAACAGTCCGGAGACGATCACCGCCAGCAGGATCGCCGGGATCACGTTCATGCTGAGCAGCTTGAACATCCAGACGGCTGCATAAGAGCCGACGCCCAGGAAAGCCGCATGACCGAAGGACAGGTAGCCGGTGAGGCCGAACAGGATGTTGAAACCGATTGCGAAGATTCCGAAAATCACAAACCTCTGCATCAGGTCCGGATAGCCTGCGTTGAACTGCGCCATCGCGCTTCCGGCAGGGAAAGGGTTCAGGATGAAGGGTGCAAACATGGTCAGCACCGCAACGATGATCAGGAGGGTCAGGTCTTTTTTGTTCAGGTTGAACATGTTCTTAGTCCTCCATCACGCCTTTGCGGCCCATCAGGCCCCGCGGGCGGGTCAGCAGAATGATGATTGCGACCAGATAGATGATGATCTGGTTGATGCCCGGAATGATGTCGATGACTTCACGCATCGAGGCAAAGCTTTCCAGCACACCCAGCAGGAAGCCTGCCAGGACCGCGCCAGGCAGCGAGCCCATGCCGCCGACAACAACCACCACGAAGCTCAGGACCAGGAAATCCATGCCCATGTGGTAGTTGGGCGAGTTGATAGGCGTGTACATGACGCCGGCGAGCCCTGCGACAGCGGCAGCGATGCCGAACATGATGGTGAAACGCTTGTCGATGTTGATGCCTAAGAGGCCCACGGTTTCGCGGTCGGCCATGCCGGCCCGGACCACCATGCCGAAAGTGGTGAACTGCAGGAATGCAAAGACCCCGCCGATGATCACCGCGGCAAAACCAAAGTAGACGATCCGCCAGTACGGGTAAATGATCAGGTTCGGGTCAAAGCCCAGCATGGCACCGAAATCCAGCGAACCCTTGAAGGCAGCAGGGGCCGGTGTCGGGATCGGGTTGGCGCCGTAGAAATACTTGATGACTTCCTGCAGCACGATGGCCAGGCCGAATGTCACAAGAATCTGGTCCGCATGCGGGCGCTTGTAGAAATGCTTGATCAGCCCGCGCTCCATCACAACCCCGACCAGGATCATGATCGGTATGGCAAAGAGCACAGACAGCGGCACCGCCCAGTCTATGATCGCATCACCTGTGGCCTGGCCAAAAAGGTCATGCACGTAGGGGATTTCAACCTTCAGAGGGTTGCCCAGGAAGTCTTTTTGGGTTTCGTCGATGATCGTGTGGCTCAGCGTCAGGATGCGGCTAAGGGTTACAGCGCAGAAAGCCCCGATCATGAACAGCGCGCCGTGGGCAAAGTTCACGACGCCCAATGTGCCGAAAATAAGTGTCAGACCCAGTGCGATAAGCGCATAGGCCGAGCCCTTGTCGAGCCCGTTCAGGATTTGGAGGATTATGGCGTCCATTGTCCCACCCTCTAAAAGTGTGAGTGCATAAAGCGGTGCGGCCCGTTTCGGGGCGGCTTTTGCGGGAGCAGCATGGGCGGGGGCCGTCGTGCGGAGGGCCCGCCGCCCTTCTGTTCAGGTGCAGATCAAACGACCGCCTTATGCGCCGTTGTTGCAGGTGCCGAGGGCGCCGCCGGAGAACTGCGGGTGGTCAGGTGCATAGGTGACCTGCTCAACCGGGGTGACTTCGACGATTTCGAGCAGGTCGAATTCCGAAGTCGGGTTCTCTTTGCCCTTCACAACCAGCACGTCCTTGAAGCACTGGTGATCGGCGCCGCGGTATAGTGTCTTGCCGTTGCCCAGGCCGTCAAACTCAAAGTCTTCGAGCGCTTCAGCCACTGCACAGGGGGCAAAAGAACCAGCGCGTTCAACAGCATCGGCATAGAGCAGCGTCTGGACATAGGTGGTGTGCGCGGCCTGGCTCGGCGGGAAGCCGTATTTGGTGCCGAAGGATCGGACAAATGCCTTGGAGCCTTCGTCCTGCAGCGTCCAGTGCCAGTTGGTGGAGCCGAAGATGCCTTTCACGTTGGCTCCGGCGCCCTTGGCCATCAGGCGGGAGTAGAGCGGCACGACGATCTGAAAGTCCTTGCCGTTCACCTGCTTGTCGCGCAGGCCGAACTGCACTGCGTTGGTCAGCGAGTTCACCATGTTGCCGCCGTAGTGGTTCAGAACCAGGGTGTCGGCGCCGGACTGCAGGACCGGGGCGATATAGGACGAGAAGTCGGTTTGCGTCAGCGGGGTCTTAACCGCGGCAACGGTGTCCCAGCCCATGGCTTCGGTCGAGGACTTGACCGCTTCTTCGGTGGTGTAGCCCCAGTTGTAATCCGCAGTCAGGTGATACGCCTTGCGGTCCGTGCCATAGGCGTTGGCCAGAACCGGTGCCAGTGCTGCGCCGGACATGTAGGAGTTGAAGAAGTGGCGGAAGCCGTTAGCCCGCTTGTCCTTGCCGGTGGTGTCGTTGGAGTGGGTCAGGCCTGCCATGAAAATCACGCCAG
The DNA here is from genome assembly GCA_040830225.1 of Leisingera sp. GTDB lineage: Bacteria > Pseudomonadota > Alphaproteobacteria > Rhodobacterales > Rhodobacteraceae > Leisingera. Next base: position 3,838 of record JBFOLS010000461.1, on the reverse strand, counting down.
CTTCCTGGCAAAGCGCTTGCACTGCCACAGCCACACCGGAGGACGAGCCGCCGGTGATCATGATGGCGCCGTCCTTTTCGATCATCGATTTTGCGGAAGCACGGGCGGCGTCGGATTTGGTCTGGGTGTCGCCGGTCACATACTCGACTTTCTTACCCAGGATGCCGTTACCCTGCAGCGCTTTGGAGCTGAAAGTGTTCATCATCCCGCCGTCGCCGCCGCCGTTCAGATGCTCGACAGCCAGTTCATAAGCACGTAGTTCGTCGGCGCCTTCGTCTGCGTAGGGGCCGGTCTGCGGAACATTGAAGCCGAGGGTGACCGTGCCGCCGGTCGGTTCATTGGTAAAAGCGTGCGCGCTCTGCGCTGTAAAGATTGTCGGCAGCGCAAGTCCTGCGCCTGCGACGGCACCGGTCCGCAAAAGGCCGCGGCGCGAAACGTCAAATTTAGGCATGTATTCCTCCCTTGTATGATTGGTCCCTTGCAGCTCCTCACTTCTGCGCGGTACCAGCACAATGCGTGCAAAATCAGTATGAGGGGGTCATGTAAATTCAGGCAATAAAACCCTTTTAATGCTTGAAAATCCTGTAAAGAACTGAACAGTATTCAGCGGCATTCTGTAAACAAACTTATATTGCGCTGCAGAAAGCCCTTGAATTGGAAGTGTTTTGGGAGAGCCAGCGCCATGGCACGCGACACCCTGACCGGAAGCCGGATCCGCGAGCGGCGGCTCATCCTTGGATTGCGCCAGGCCGAATTGGCGCGGGAGGCGGGGATTTCGGCTTCCTACCTCAACCTGATCGAGCACAACCGGCGCAGAATCGGCGGCAAGCTGCTGGTTGATATTGCAGGTGTGCTGGGGGTGGAGCCCTCGATGCTGAGCGAAGGGGCGGAGGCGGCGCTGATTTCCACTCTGCGCGAGGCAGCTGCGGACAGCGGTGTGCCGGTGGCCGAGCTGGACAGGGTGGATGAGTTCGCAGGCCGTTTCCCGGGCTGGGCAGAGGTGCTGGCGGCCGGCCACCGGCGCATTGCCACGCTGGAGCGCACGGTGGAAACCTTGTCCGACCGCTTGACCCATGACCCTAACCTCGCGGCCTCGGTGCATGAGGTGCTGTCGACTGCGGCGGCAATCCGCTCCACTGCATCGATTCTGGCAGAGACCGGTGAACTTGAGGCGGAGTGGCTGGACCGATTCCACAAGAACCTCAACGAGGATTCGCTGCGGCTGGCGGAGAGCAGCCGCGAACTGGTGAATTTCCTTGATGAAGGCGACACCGGTGAAGACCGCCGGGGCATGCCGCAGGAGGAGGCGGAGGCCTTTTTTCAGGAAAACAGTTTTCATTTCCCGGCGCTGGAGGATGGCTCTGCCCAGCCGGAGGACCTGCTGCAGGATGCGCCATTGCTGGTCAGCGATGCCGCGCGCAGCTTGGCGCGGGCGGGTTTGGAGCAATACCAGGCTGATGCACGGATCCTGCCGCTGAAGGAACTGGGGAAGGTGCTTGCCAGCGATGGAATTGCTCCGGCGGCGCTGGCGCGGCGGTTCAGCTGCACCATGCCGCAGGTGCTGCGGCGGTTGGCCGCGCTGCCCGAGGAAATGCTGGGGCAGGAGGCTGGGCTGGTGATCTGCGACGCTTCCGGCACGCTGCTGTTCCGCAAGCCCGTGACCGGATTCGCGATGCCGCGGTTCGGGGCGTCCTGCCCGCTGTGGCCGCTCTATACCGCGCTGGTGCACCCGAATGTGCCTGTGCGGCGCAACGTCGTGCAGCATGGGCGCAATGCTGCGGCCTTTGACTGCATGGCTGTGGCCTGGCCGCAGGAAATGCCGGATTTTGGCCATGACCCCATGTACCGCGCTGTGATGCTGATCCTGCCGGGCGGCAAGGAAGCTGAGGATCCGCAGCCGGTCGGAGCCAGCTGCCGGATCTGCCCGCGCCAGGGCTGCCCGGCGCGGCGCGAGCCTTCGATCCTGAAGGAAGAGTTTTGACAGCACCGACGCCGCGCGGCTAACCTGCGTGAAAATGAATGCGTGTCCGGACCGGCGTGGCCGGGGGACAGCGCCGGGAGGAAATTCTGCTGATGGGCAGGCATGTTGTTCTGATCGAGGATGAGCCGAATATCACCGAGGCCATCCGGTTTCTGCTGACGCGCGACGGCTGGAGTGTGGATGCGCATACCGATGGCGCCACGGCAGTGCAGGTGATTCAGGATGCCAGTCCGGATCTGGTGATTCTGGACCTGATGCTGCCAGGCAAAAGCGGGCTGGAGATCGTGCGCGAACTGCGCGCCGTAGAGGACATGCAGGCGCTGCCGGTGCTGATGCTGACCGCCCGCGGTCAGATGCGCGACCGGGAGATGGCGGAAAAAGCCGGTGTCACCCGCTTCATGACCAAACCTTTTTCCAATGCCGAGGTGCTGACGGCAGTGCGCGACCTGCACGCCCAGGCCAGCCAGGGATGACCAGAGGCAGCCGCGAGGAGCAGACCGGCACCCGCGCGGAGCGCCAGACGTACCGCCGCCGCAGGCTGATGGACATAGCGCGCCTCTTGCCTGTTCTGGGAGCCTTGCTGCTGGCGCTGCCGCTGCTGTGGCCCGAGGCCTCGACCCATCCGGCCGCTCGCGGCGGGGTCAGCATGTCCACTGCCATCATCTACATTTTTGCCGTCTGGATTGGGCTGATCGGCGCCTGTTTCGCTTTCAGCCTGGCGGTGCAGCGTTGGGCGGATCATTGGACCGGTGGCGGGCCGGACGGGACAGGGCTGCCCAGTGAGGCGGAGGACAGCTGATGGCCTCCCTGAACGTGCTTGCCTTCGTCTGCCTGGGCTACGTGGCCTTCCTGTTCTTCATCGCCTTCTGGGCTGACCGGATGGCCTCGCGCGGCAAAAGCGCTGCCTGGATGCGCTCGCCCTTGATCTACACGCTGTCGCTTTCAATCTATTGTACAGGCTGGACTTTTTACGGGGCCGTCGGCTACGCGGCGCGCTCGGGACTGGAGTTCGTGACCATCTACCTTGGCCCTTCGCTGGTAATGATCGGCTGGTGGTGGGGCCTGCGCAAACTGGTGCGGATCGGGCGCAGCCAGCGGATCACCTCCATCGCTGACCTTCTTTCCTCGCGCTATGGCAAGTCGAACCTCTTGGCGACCGGTGTGACCATCCTCGCGGTTATCGGTGTTACGCCTTATATTTCTCTGCAACTGCAGTCGATTACGCTGTCCTTTGCGATCTTTGCGGAGGCTGATCCGGTCCGCAGCTACAATGAATCCTCCACCGTGTTCTGGGTGGCGGCGGGGCTGGCGGTTTTTGCCATCTTGTTCGGCACCCGCAACCTCAATGCCAATGAGCGTCACCACGGGGTGGTCACCGCTGTAGCGCTGGAAGCCATCGTCAAGCTGGCGGCTCTGCTGGCGGTTGGCGTCTTTGTGGTCTGGGGCGTCGCCGGCGGTGTGGGTGAGACGCTGCAGCGCATAGATGCCTCGCAGATCGGTCAGTGGAACGTGGACGGAAGCCGCTGGGCCACGATCACTTTCCTGGCGGCGGCGGCCTTTGTTTGCCTGCCGCGAATGTTTCAGGTGATGGTGGTCGAGAACGAAGACGAACGCCACCTGCGCATCGCCTCCTGGGCATTTCCGTTGTATCTGCTGCTGATTTCGATGTTCGTGGTGCCGATTGCGGCGGTGGGGCTGGAACTGCTGCCTTAGGGATCCAAACCGGGTATGTTTGTTCTGACAGGGCCGCATCAGCAAGGTCAGCATGGGCGGGCGGGGCCGTCTTTTCTCGGGCGTTTTTTCTTGGGGCCGGTCCTGGGGGTTTTTGGGGGCAGCGCCCCTTGCACCCTCATTACC
>JBFOLS010000460.1:0-2599 GCA_040830225.1 Leisingera sp. | reverse complement strand
GGTCAACGGTGTGGTTGAGGGTATTGGCGGTTACGGTAACTGCTTCGGCGTGCCATGCGCCGGCGGTGAAGTCCGCTTCCACCCGGCCTACAACGGCAACTGCCTGGTAAACGCTTTTGCCGCGGGCCTGGCCAAGACCGACGGCATCTTTTACTCCGCCGCCTCCGGCGTTGGCATGCCGGTTGTGTATCTTGGCGCCAAGACCGGCCGTGACGGCGTTGGCGGTGCCACCATGGCCTCCGCAGAATTCGACGACACCATCGAGGAAAAGCGCCCCACCGTCCAGGTTGGCGACCCGTTCACTGAAAAACGCCTGATGGAAGCCACGCTGGAGCTGATGCAGACCGGCGCGGTGATCTCGATCCAGGACATGGGCGCGGCAGGCCTCACCTGCTCGGCCGTGGAAATGGGCGACAAGGGCCAACTGGGCGTCAAGCTGAACCTCGAAGATGTGCCGCAGCGCGAAGAGAACATGACAGCCTATGAAATGATGCTGTCGGAATCTCAGGAACGCATGCTGATGGTGCTGAAGCCTGAGCTGGAAGCCGAAGCCCGCGCCGTGTTCGAGAAATGGGATCTGGACTTTGCCATCGTCGGCGAGACCATCGCAGAAGACCGCTTCCTGATCATGCACAACGGCGAAGTAAAGGCGGACCTGGTATTGTCCAAACTCTCTTCGACCGCGCCGGAATATGACCGCCCCTGGAATGAGCCGGTCATCCCCGAAGCACTGACCGACGCCGACGTGCCAACCATCGACCCGATTGATGGCCTCAAGGCGCTGTTGGCCTCGCCGAACTATGCCGGCAAGCAGTGGGTCTATGAACAGTACGACACCACCGTCATGGGCGACACCCAGCGCCGCCCGGGCGCAGGCTCCGGCCTGATCCGCGTGCATGGCACTGACAAGAAACTGGCCTTCACCTCCGACGTGACCCCGCGCTACGTCAAGGCAAACCCGGTTGAAGGCGGCAAGCAGGCGGTGGCCGAGGCCTACCGCAACCTGACCGCCGTGGGCGCCAAGCCGCTGGCCACCACCGACAACCTGAACTTCGGCAACCCCGAAAAGCCCGAGATCATGGGCCAGTTCGTCGGCGCCATCAAAGGCATCGGCGAGGCGGTGGCTGCACTGGACATGCCGATCGTTTCCGGCAACGTCTCGCTCTATAACGAGACCGATGGCCAGGCGATCCTGCCGACCCCGACCATCGGTGCCGTGGGCCTGGTGGCTGCAGACGAAGAGCCGATCATCGGCGAAGCCCGCGACGGCCATGTTGCCCTGCTGGTCGGCGACACCATCGGCCACCTGGGTCAATCGGCACTGCTGGCCGAAGTTTTCAACCGCGAAGACGGCGATGCCCCGGCGGTCGATCTGGCAGCCGAGAAGCGCAACGGCGAATTCATCCGCGCCAACCGCGATTTCATCAAGGCCTGTACCGACCTTGGCGATGGCGGCCTCGCGCTGGCAGCCTTTGAGATGGCTGAAGAGTCCGGCGTCGGCGTGCAGATTGATGCCGGCGACACCCAGACCCTGTTCGGCGAAGACCAGGCCCGCTACCTGATCGCCTGCAACTTCGATCAGGCCGAAGCGCTGATGCTGGCCGCGGGGCAGGCCGGCGTGCCGCTGACCACCGTTGGCAAGTTTGGCGGCGACAGCGTCAAGATCGGCGGCTCCGAGGCGCCGCTGGCTGAGCTGAAGGACATCTTCCGCTCCAGCTTTGCGGCAGCTGTCGCCTGACAGCCCGCCTTTACAGGGCGCTGTAATAGATTGATGTTCAAGGGCGGGATGGCATTGTCATCCCGCCTTTGCATTTCCACGAGGGCTCCGCTTGAACCTGCCAGACCTGAAAGAGGATTGCAGCCGCTGCGCAGCCCTGTGCTGCCTCGCCTACCCGTTTGAGCCGCACGAAGACTTCGGGCTGATCAAGGAGCGGGACACCCCCTGCCCCAACCTCGGGCCGGATTTCCGCTGCACCATCCACGCCGACCTGACCTCCGATGGGTTCGGCGGCTGCGTTGCCTACTCCTGCGCAGGCGCCGGCCAGCGTGTGACGCAAGAGCTGTTTGACGGAGAAACCTGGCGAGATGACCCTGACCTGCTGGCCCATATGACCTATGCCTTGCGGGTGCTGCGGCCGGTCCACGAGGCGCTGCTGGTCCTGCGGGAAGCCGCTGCCCTTCCCCTTCCGGAAGGCTTGATGACCCGCTGCTCCGACCTCACCCAGGCGCTATGCCCGGAAAACCCGTCGTCGGTCTGGGACTTCGAGGAAGACCCCGTGCAGGACGCGCTCGCCGCAGTCCCGGATTTCGTCGAAAGCATCGCGCCTTTTGCGCTAAGCCGCAGCTAATCCTTCTTGCACAGCCACCCGTGCCAACCTACATTTTTACCAAACAAGACAAAGGACTTCCCCGGATGCCCATGCAAGCCCACGAGATCGAAGAACTGCTGCGCGAAGCCTTCCCGGACGCCGAAATCCAGGTTGGCGGCACCGACGGCGTGCATATGTCGGCGATGGTCGTCGACGAAAGCTTCCGCGGCAAGAACCGCGTCCAGCAGCAGCGCGCCGTCTATGCCGCGCTGAAAGGCAAGATGGACGGC
>JBFOLS010000459.1:0-3347 GCA_040830225.1 Leisingera sp. | reverse complement strand
CGGGCGCGCGGGTCGCTGTCGAAAAGAGCCGCCAGCTGCTCGGTCATCGCGCCGGCCAGCTGCTCGACATCGGTGATCGTCACCGCACGCTCGTAATAGCGGGTCACGTCGTGGCCGATGCCGATCGCCAGGAGCTCCACCTGCTTTTTCTTCTCCACCATGGCAATCACGTCGCGCAGGTGCTTCTCCAGATAGTTCGCAGGGTTCACCGACAGCGTGGAATCATCGACCGGCGCGCCGTCCGAGATCACCATCAGGATCTTGCGCGCTTCCTGCCGGTGCACCATCCGGCGGTGCGCCCATTCCAGCGCCTCGCCGTCGATGTTTTCCTTCAGAAGGCCCTCTTTCATCATCAGGCCGAGGTTGGCGCGGGTGCGGCGCATCGGGGCGTCGGCGCCCTTGTAGATGATGTGGCGCAGGTCGTTGAGGCGGCCGGGCTGCTGCGGGCGGCCGTCGTTCAGCCAGGCCTCGCGCGCCATGCCGCCTTTCCAGGCGCGGGTGGTGAAGCCGAGAATTTCGACCTTCACGTTGCAGCGCTCCAGGGTGCGGGCCAGAACATCGGCGCAGATCGCGGCGATGGAAATCGGCCGGCCGCGCATGGAACCGGAGTTGTCGAGCAGCAGCGTCACCACGGTGTCGCGGAACTCGGTGTCTTTCTCCACCTTGAACGACAGCGGCGTGGTCGGGTTGGCGACAACCCGGGCCAGGCGGCCGGCATCCAGGATGCCCTCCTCGCGGTCGAACTCCCAAGAGCGGTTCTGCTGCGCCTGCAGGCGGCGCTGCAGTTTGTTGGCGAGCCGCGACACCGCGCCCTTCAGCGGCTCCAGCTGCTGGTCGAGATAGGCGCGCAGGCGCTCCAACTCGGCAGGCTCGGCCAGATCCTCGGCGGCGATTTCCTCGTCGTGGGTGTCCAGAAACACCTTGTAGTCGGGATCGGCCTCAGACGCAGGCGGCGGCGCGGGCGGCTCCAGCGGCGCTTCGCCGTCGGGCATCTCGGTGTCTTCGGCCAGCTCCTCGTCGGCCATCTCGTCCATCGAGACCTGGGCCTGGCTTTCGTCCTGCTGCTGTTCCTGGCTCTGCTCGGGGGAGGCGTCCGCCTGTTCCTCTTCCGAGTCGTCCTGGCCGGTGCTGTCCGGGTCCTGCTGCTCCTCGGCGTTGTCTTCGGCCTCGTCGTTTGCGTCGTCGTCCAGCTCATCCGGGTCATCCCCCAGCTGGTCGCCATAGCCGAGGTCCGAGATCACCTGCCGCGCCAGTTTGGCAAAGGCGGCCTGGTCGGCAATTGTTTCGTCCAGGTTTTCCAGCGTGCCGCCGGCCTGGGATTCGATGAAGCCGCGCCACAGCTCCATGATGTTGCCCGCCCCCTCCGGCAGTTCGCGTCCGGTGGCCAGATGGCGCACCAGGAAACCCGCGGCGGCGGCCAGCGGCGCCTCGGAGGAGGATTTCATCTGGTCATAGCCGCGGCGGATCGACTCGTTGCGGATCTTGACATCGATGTTGGAGGCGGTGCCGGGCATATGGCGCGCACCCATCGCCTCGCAGCGGGCAGTTTCCATCGCCTCATAGAGGTCGCGGGCCATTTCGCCCTGCGGCACGTATTTGGCGTGGGTGGCGTCGTCGTGGAACTTGTGGCGCAGCGCCAGCGCGTCGGCGGTGCCGCGGGCCAGCAGCACTTCCTCGCGGGTCATCCGGCGGGAGACCTGCGGCAGCCGCATCGAGTCGCCCGACAGCCCCGAAGGGTCGACGGTATAGCTCACCGACAGCTCCGGGTCGTCGGCCATCACCTTGGTGGCTTCGGCCAGCGCCTTCTTGAACGGATCGGCAGGGTTGTCGTTTGGCTTTTTCATGGTCGCACCTTATCCGCTTGTCAGCATCGCCTTAGCCTCCGGTAAAGTCCAGTGGGCGGGCTGCGGTTGGGGCAGCGTCCGTCCCGGCGGGGCAGGAAGCGAAGCGCCCGCCCCGTGGGGGGCGGGTCGGGCGCTGCCCGGCCTTTCGGCCGGGCGGCACGTCAAAATCAGCCCAGCGAGACGCTGGCAGCGCTTTCCGGCAGCTCTTCGTCGAAGCAGCGCTGGTAGAACTCGGCTACGGTCTGACGCTCCAGCTCGTCGCATTTGTTCAGGAACGACAGGCGGAAGGCATAGCCTACATTGCGGAAGATCTCGGCGTTCTGAGCCCAGTTGATCACCGTCCGCGGCGACATCACGGTCGAGAGATCGCCGTTCATGAAGGCGGTGCGGGTGAGGTCGGCAACGGTGACCATCTGGGAGATGGTCTTGCGGCCTGCCTCGGTGTTGTAATGCGGCGCCTTCGAAAGCACGATCGCAGCCTCGGCATCATGGCTCAGGTAGTTCAGGGTCGAGACCAGCGACCAGCGGTCCATCTGCGCCTGGTTGATCTGCTGGGTGCCGTGGTAGAGGCCGGTGGTGTCGCCGAGGCCCACGGTGTTGGCGGTGGCGAACAGGCGGAAGAACGGGTTCGGGGTGATGATCTCATTCTGGTCCAGCAGGGTCAGCTTGCCGTCGTGCTCCAGCACCCGCTGGATCACGAACATCACGTCGGCGCGGCCTGCGTCGTATTCGTCGAAGACGATGGCAACCGGATTGCGCAGCGCCCAGGGCAGGATGCCCTCATGGAACTCGGTCACCTGCTTGCCGTCGCGCAGTTTGATCGCGTCCTTGCCGATCAGGTCGATCCGGGAGATGTGGCTGTCGAGGTTCACACGGACCGAAGGCCAGTTCAGGCGAGCCGCGACCTGTTCGATGTGGGTGGACTTACCAGTGCCGTGGTAACCTTGGATCATGACGCGGCGGTTGTGGCTGAAGCCCGCCAGGATTGCCAGCGTGGTTTCCGGGTCGAACTTGTAGGTGTGGTCCATGGCGGGCACCCGCTCGGAGCCCTCGGCAAAGCCTTTGACCGTCATATCTGTGTCGATCCCGAACACATCGCGCACCGAAATCGTGTCGGTCGGTTTCGCATTCATGTCCACAAAGCCGTCGGTCATCGCAGTCGATCCTTATCTCAATTCCCTGCGTTCAGGGTCCAATCCGCGGGATTGGTGCCCGATCTGGCGCGCGCGCGCAAGGGAAAGTCGCGCTGTAAACCAGCTGAAGACGTGATTGTGCCGGAACTGGACAGGCGTGCGGGACGGGAGAGCAGGGGGCAGTTACGAAACAGCGCCCCCGGCCGGGCAGCAGGGGGCGCGTGTCGCCAGCTCTTGTCACGCTTCGGGGGGATGCGGCGGCCGACTGACACCTGCCTAGCCGGCCGCGGCAGGAGGCGTCAAAGCGGCAGGTTCGAAATTGTAAATTTTCGGCAAAAGACCGCCCATGCCTACAGCGCACGGTGGCAGT
>JBFOLS010000458.1:0-5254 GCA_040830225.1 Leisingera sp. | reverse complement strand
CGCGCGTTTCGGGTGGTGTCTTGTCAGGGCGATCTGAGACGGCGCGGTGCAGCAGGTGGTCCCGGGGTCCATGCCCGGCCTTCCTGCCTCAGTGCTCTTCGCTCTCGCGCGCGTCATCGCGTTTCTTCTCCGGCAGGCCGGATTGCCCGCGCCTGCCCAATTATCCCTTCGCCGGTTCATAGCCCGGCTTGGGCGCTAAACTGCCCCCTGGATCAGAGGGCCAATCGGTCTGGCTGCAGCTTTCTCGGGTCATGCCGGACAAAAGCCAGAGCCAGCGAAACTCATCAGAACGGGCGGAGCCTAATGCCGGTTTCCGGCCCGTTGGGTCAGCATAAGGCCTGTGGATAGGTAATGACAATGGCCATTCGACTCTGCAGAGCCTGAAAATGCAAACAGCCCGCCCATATCAGGCAAGCTGTTAATTTACTGTAACTTTTTCTACTGCCGCCGAAACTCTGCTAGAGCTCCAGCGCGGTAAGCCCATGTTTCTTGGCCCGTTTTCGACACCGGAAAACAGCACCCTGCGTGTCAGGCCAGATAATCCGAGCGCTGCAGGCCGTATTTGGCCATCTTTTCGTTCAGGGTCCGGCGCGGCAAGCACAGCTCATCCATTACGCTGGCAATCGACCCTTTGTGGCGGCGCATGGTGTTGTCGATCAGCATCCGCTCGAAGGCTTCCACATATTCCTTCAGCGGTTTGCCCTCCGTGGTCATCACCGGCTGCATCTCCTCGTGGTCTGACATCAGGAGCGAGGCAATGGTGCCGGATCCCCGGCGCGACTGCAGGACTGCGCGTTCGGCGATATTGATCAGCTGGCGCACATTGCCCGGCCAGGGTGCCTGCAGCAACTGTGCTGCCTCCTGGGCGCTGACCTGCGGCGCATCGCAGCCGTACTCTTCGGAGAACTGTTCGCTGAGGCGGGTGAACAGGGTCAGGATATCCTCACCGCGCTGGCGCAGCGGCGGAACGGTAATGCGCAGCGCCGCCAAGCGATAGAATAGATCCGGCCGCAGAGCGTCTTCACAGGTCTTGCCCGCTTCCTGCAGGTTGGAGATTGCGATGATGCGGGTTTCCGCCGGTGTGCCCTGCTCGTTGATCACGCTCAGCAGCTTGGCCTGAAGGCTTTCCGACAGCGCGTCGATGTCTTCCAGCACCAAGGTGCCGCCGCGGGCCTCCTCAATTGCGGGGAGCATGCTGTCCTCCGGCAGCATCGGGCCGAACAGACGCTTGGCCAGCGCCTCCTCTTCCAAAGCGGCGCAGGAGATCAGCACGAACTTCTTGCCCGCCCGGCTGCCAACTGCATGCAATGCATGGGCCACAAGCGTCTTGCCGGTGCCGGTCTCACCGTCGATCAGCACGTGGCCGTCGGCCTGTCCCAGATCGAGGATATCCTCGCGCAGACGCTCCATCACCGGGCTTTGGCCGATCAGCTTTTTCATGATCTGGCCCCCGTCGGACAGCTCGCGCCGCAGGGCCCGGTTGTCCAGCGTCAGACGGCGGGCGCCGGTGGCGCGTTTTGCCAGCTCCGACATACGGTCCGGGTTGAAGGGCTTTTCCAGAAAATCGAAGGCGCCGACACGCATTGCTTCAACCGCCATCGGCACGTCGCCGTGACCGGTGATCATGATCACCGGCAGCGCGGAGTCGCTGCCCATCAGCTTTTTCAGGAACTGCATCCCGTCCATGCCAGGCATCTTGATATCGGAAATCACGATCCCGGGGTAATCCGGCCCCAGCACCTTCAGCGCTTCTTCGGCGCTGGAGAAGGTCTCGGTGTCGTAGCCCGACAGCGCCAGCCATTGGCTGATCGATTGACGCATGTCCTGTTCATCATCGACGATCGCGATTTTCATAGCCTGTGCCATGCGCGTCCTCTCCTAACTCTTTCAGGCTGCGGTCACTCCGCCGCCTCGATGCCGTCCACCAGGACCGGCAATTGCATCTCAAAGACCGCCCCGCCGTTCTGCCCGTTGCGGGCGGTCAGCCGTCCCCCAAGGTCGTTCACGATCCCCGAGGAGATGGCAAGCCCCAACCCCACCCCGTCGCCGGGCTGTTTGGTGGTGTAGAAGGGTTCGAACAGCTCGTCGAAGTCCTTGATCCCCACCCCGTTGTCGCGCACCGAAAGGGTCGCGGTCTCGCCTGCGGCCAAGAGGATTTCCACCTCCGGGTCGGCCACTGATTTGGTGGCGTCCAGCGCATTGCGCAAGAGGTTGACCATGACCTGTTCCAGCCGCATCCGGTCGCCCATCACCATAACAGGTTCTTCGGGCAAAATCCGGGTGATTTTCACATGCCGCTGGCGCAGCTGCGGCTCCATCATCGAAAGGCTCGAGGCCAGCGCATCGCCCAAGTTTACAGGGCTGAACGCGTCGCCGCCCTTGCGGGCATAAGACTTCAGCTGACGGGTGATCGCCCCCATCCGCTCGATCAGATCATCGATGCGGCCGAAGGAAGCCAGCGCCTCATCCGGCCGGTTGCGGTTCAGCAGCAGACGCGCGCCCGCCAGATAGGTTTTCATCGCCGCAAGCGGCTGATTCAATTCGTGGCTGACAGCCGCCGACATCTCCCCTAGGGCGGCCAGTTTCGAGCTTTGCGCCAGGCTCTGTTCGGCCACAGCAAGGGTCTTTTGCATCCGTTCCCGCTCGGCGATTTCCCGCTGCAGGCGAGCGTTCAATACGCGAAGCTCTGCCGACTCGCGCTGGAACAGCGCCATCCGCAGCGCGGTTTTCCGGCTCAGCGCATAGAAGGCAAGCGCCAAAAGGATAGCGAATCCCATGATTTCCAGCGCCAGCACCGCATTCACCCGCTCGCGCACTGAGGCGTAGGTTGTGAATGACGCCATCCGCCAGCCCTGGAACGGCACCCGGGTTTCCAGCCGCATCACGGCCTCGCCTTGCAGATAGGCGTCCGGCGGCAAAGCTGTCCAATCCGTGGTCGCCCGGATCGCCCGTTGGATCGCGCCTTCGGGCGTTTGCAGGGTCAGCGCATCCCCCTCCTGCAATCCGCGCCAGCGCGCTTCGGTTGCCAGGATGATATTACCGGTGCTGTCGGTCACCAGCACCGCGTCGGAAATCCCGGCCCAGGCGCGTTCGAACTTCTGCAGGTCCACCTCGACCACAATCGCGCCCAGCACCCCGGTCGCGTCAATCATCCGCCGCGAATAGGTGAATCGGTATCCGCCCACCTCGCGCGGGATCACCGAGAACACAGTCGATTTCGCCCGCACCGCATCAACGAAATAGGCTGCATTGCGGTGGTTCTCGCCCAGCCGGTTGCGATCGGTGGCCGCCACGGTACGGCCGTCCTGTGCCAGCAGCATGATCGAGGCGGCGCCGATCTCATCGACAAAGGAGATCAGCCGCTGGGTGGAGAGGGAAAAGTCGCTCGATTGCAGCGCCGAAATCAGCGTCTGGTCTCGCGCCAGCAGCTGCGGCACGATGGCGTGCTGGCGCAGCTCGCTCAGCAGGTTACCGGAATACAGCGCCAGGCGCAGCTCGGCCCGGTTGCGGGTGCTTTCGGTAAACCGGTGTGTCAGCGCCCTGTTGGTGGTCCAGACAGTGATGGCCGCCACCGCCATGAACAGCACAAGCGCCAGCCGCGCGCGCCACGAGATCGTGCGCGAACCGGTCTTCGATTTGGTTTTGGTCAAATCAGAGCGCGGGGCGGTCATAGTCTATACCTATTGCGGCCGCCCCGCCTTCTCAAGTCACGCCGCGGTGACCATGCCCGCCAATGCGCGGAACATGGCCGTTCCATCGGTGCCGCCATGGCCTTCGTCGGCAGCCCGCTCCGGGTGCGGCATCATGCCAAGTACACGGCGGTTTTCCGACAGGATGCCTGCGATGTCCGCGACCGACCCGTTGGGGTTGTCTTCATAGGTGAAGGCAACACGGTCCTGGTCCTGCAGTGCTTTGACGGTCTCTGCATCGGCAAAGTAGTTGCCGTCGTGGTGGGCGATCGGCACCCCGATCACGTCACCGGCGTTGTAGCCTTGGGTAAAGACACTCTCGGAGGTCGCAACCTTCAGATCCACGGTGCGGCAGATGTACTTCAGCCCTGCATTGCGCAGCAGTGCGCCCGGCAGAACGCCGGTTTCGGTCAGGATTTGAAAGCCGTTGCAGACACCGATGGCATAGCCGCCGCGGTCCGCGTGATTGATCACGGCCTTGCAGATCGGTGACTGGGCCGCAATGGCGCCGCAGCGCAGGTAGTCGCCATAGGAAAAGCCGCCCGGCACGCCAACGATGTCGACGCCCTCGGGCAGCGCGCTGTCTTTGTGCCAGACCATCGACACGTCGAAACCGGCCTGCTCAAACGCCACCGCCAGATCGCGGTCGCAGTTCGAACCCGGGAAAACAACAACCGCCGCTTTCATCAGGCCATCTCGATGCTGTAGGATTCGATCACGGTGTTGGCCAGCAACTTCTCGCACATCGCGGTCACGTCGGCCTCGGTGGCGCCCTCTGCCAGGTCCAGATCGATCACCTTGCCCTGACGCACGCCTTCGACCTTGTCAAAGCCCAGAGCCCCCAGCGCGTGGCGGACCGCCTCGCCCTGCGGATCCAGAACCCCGTTCTTCAGCATCACATGCACCCGTGCCTTCATCGCATCATCCCTCAGGTTTTCGATGGCGAAGCCCTCCCGGGCTTCATCTTTCCAAAAATACTCAAAGACCCGCGTCGCGGTCAGGCGCAGCGGGTCCGGTTCTCAGTTCACCAGCGTCGGCTTGCCCGGCGCCGGCGGATTGTTCGGCATCACTCCCAAGCGGCGTGCCACTTCGCTGTAGGCGTCGGTCAGGCTGCCCAGGTCGCGGCGGAACACGTCCTTGTCCAGCTTCTGGCCGGTCTTGATGTCCCACAGGCGGCAGCTGTCGGGGCTGATCTCATCGGCGATCACCAAGCGCTGGAAGTCGCCCTCATAGACGCGGCCGATCTCGATCTTGAAGTCGACCAGGCGGATGCCCACGGCCAGGAACACGCCGGACAGGAAGTCGTTCACCCGCAGTGCCAGGCTCAGGATGTCGTCCATGTCCTGCTGGCTGGCCCAGCCAAAGGCGGCGATGTGCTCTTCGGTGACCAGCGGGTCGCCCAGTGCGTCGTCCTTATAGCAGTATTCCACGATCGGGCGCGGCAGCTGGGTGCCCTCGTCAATGCCCAGGCGCTTGGAGATGCTGCCCGCGGCATAATTGCGCACGATCACTTCCAGCGGCACGATTTCACAGCTGCGCACCAGCTGCTCGCGCATATTCAGGCG
>JBFOLS010000457.1:0-7786 GCA_040830225.1 Leisingera sp. | reverse complement strand
GAAATTTGCCTAGGTTTGCGACGGGTTTTTGCAGGTCTTTCATGCGGATGTCCTTTGGGGCAGTTCCTTTCGCCGGAAGCTACCTTATACTGGGCAGGAAATGAAAGCAGCCGGGCAGGCACATGACAGGGATGTGAGCGGCAGTGTTCCGCGCCTGCACCGGACCAACGCGGGAAGAAATGGAAATGGTTTCGCGAGTCATACTGGTCGATCCGTTTGACCTGGTGATTTTTGGCGGCACTGGTGATCTTGCGCAGCGCAAGATCCTGCCGGCGCTGTTCCGCCGCCATTGTGCGGGACAGCTGCCGGGCGGCGAACGCATCATCGGGGCAGCGCGCACTGCGTTGTCCAGCGCCGAGTACCGGACAATTGTGGCGGAAGCCATTCGCAGGCATGCCGGGCCCAAGGCCTGCGGCGGCGGTGCTCTCGAAGCGTTTTTAGAGCGGATCAGCTATGTTGCTCTCGATGCGACGGGGGAAGCTGGGTGGAGTAAGCTGACTGCGCACTTGCGGATTGCCGCTGATGCGCCGGTCCGGATGTTCTATTTCTCGGTCGGGCCGGGTTTGTTCGGGCCTTTGGCTGAGCGGCTTCAGGGGCACGGACTGGCCAATTCGGATACCCGGATTGTGGTGGAGAAACCCTTTGGCCGCGATCTGGAGTCGGCGCAGGAGCTGAACCGTACTCTGGCCAGCCATTTTGATGAAAGCCAGATTTACCGGATTGACCACTATCTGGGAAAGGAGACCGTGCAAAATCTGATGGCGGTCCGATTTGGCAACATGCTGTTTGAGCCGCTGTGGAACAGCCAGTATGTCGACCACATCCAGATTACTGTGGCTGAGACCGTGGGGGTCGAAGGGCGTGAGGAGTATTATGAGCGCGCGGGCGCCATGCGCGACATGATGCAGAACCACCTGATGCAGCTTTTGTGCCTGATTGCCATGGAACCGCCGGCAAAATTCGACCCTGATGCCGTACGTGACGAAAAGTTGAAAGTTATCCGCGCTTTGGATCCGGTTGAACCGCACCATATCGTACGCGGCCAGTATCAGGCGCGGCTCGATCCCGAGGCGCCGCATCCATCCTACCGGGGGCTGGTGAATAACCCGCGCAGCACCACTGAAAGCTATGTGGCGCTGAAAGCGCATATCAGCAACTGGCGGTGGGCGGGCACGCCGTTTTACCTGCGCACCGGCAAGCGTCTGGTGAACCGCTCTTCGGTCATCAACGTGATGTTCAAGGATGCTCCGCATTCGATCTTCGGGGCAGAGGCGGGGCGTCATGCCAACCACCTGAAGATCCGTCTGCAACCGAATGAAGGCATCACCTTAAGCGTTACTATCAAGGAGCCGGGGCAGGGCGGCATGCGGCTGGTGGACGTGCCTTTGGACATGAGCTTTGCCGAGGCGCTGGGTCCGGAAGGCGGCGATCCGCCGGATGCCTATGAACGGCTGATCATGGATGTTGTGCGCGGCAACCAGACGTTGTTTATGCGGGGGGACGAGGTCGAAGCCGCCTGGGCGTGGACGGACCCGTTGATTGCGGGCTGGAAGTCCCGGGGAGATGTGCCTAAACCCTATGAGAGCGGCAGCACCGGGCCCGGAGATGCCGATTTTCTGATGCGCCGTGATGGGCGTGAATGGAGGGGGATAAACCCATGAAATTCAACGAATACCCTGATCAGGATATGCTGGCTATCGACGTCGCAAATGAAATCGCGGGTGATCTGAAGACTCATCTCTTCCATCATGACTCTGCTTCCTTTGCGGTGGCCGGCGGTTCGACGCCAGGCCTGGTATTTGACGATCTGTGCGCGGCGGATGTCGAATGGGAGCGGGTTCATGTCATGGCAACCGATGAACGCTGGGTGCCTGCGGAAAGCGAACGTTCAAATGCCCGGATGATCCGCGAAAGGCTTCTGCAGAACCGGGCAGCCGCAGCGAACTTCCTGCCGTTTCATGTCCCCGCGCGCGAACCCGAGGAAGTGCTGGCGGAACTGGAAAGCCAGGTTGTTCCGCAACTGCCACTGTCTGTTTTGCTCTTGGGGATGGGGGAGGACATGCACACTGCTTCATTGTTCCCCGGGGCAATAGGAATCGAAGACGCACTGGCGCCGGATGCGCCTGCGCTGACTGTCATGCGGCCTGAAAGCCAGCCCGAGGCGCGGGTCAGCCTGACTGCCCGCGTGCTGGACGCGGCAATTGCCAAGCACCTTGTCATTTTTGGCGATGCAAAGCGTCAGGCTTTGGAGCGGGCATTGTCAATGCCACCGGAAAGCGCGCCGATCCAAGCAGTCTTGTCCGAGGTTTCAGTCCATTGGGCGCCTTGAATTCAGGAAAGATAAATATGTTTACGGCTTTGAAGACGCTGCATTCCCGGCAATGCAGCGGGAACATCGTTGATTTGTTCAGGAAAGACCCGCAGCGCGCGGATGAGTTCAGCGTGCGGTTTGAAACGCTTTTGTTTGACTATTCCAAGACGCAAATCACAGCCGAAGTGCGCTCCGCCCTGACCGATCTGTGCGACGAAAGCGGTGTTGCCGAGCGGCGTACTGCCATGTTTGAGGGCGGTCTGATCAACGAAACGGAACAGCGGGCGGTTTTGCACACCGCTTTGCGCGACCCGGACGGGCCGGAGATCCTGATCGAGGGCCAGGACATCCGCGCGCCGTTGCGCCAGACGCTGGAACGGATGGAAGACCTGGCGCGGCGGGTGCGATCGGGCGCATTGGCAGGGCCGGGCGGCGCCTTCACCGATGTGGTCAATATTGGCATTGGCGGCTCCGATCTGGGACCTGTGATGGCAGCCCTGGCCTTGGCGCCGTATCACGATGGACCGCGCTGCCATTTTGTGTCGAACGTGGATGGTGCTCACATTCATGATATACTGCAACGCATTGATCCGAAATCCACTTTGGTCATTGTCGCGTCCAAGAGCTTCACCACGGTTGAGACTATGACCAACGCTGAAGCTGCCCGGCGCTGGATCGAAGGCGGCGGTGGTGATCCGGCGCGTCAGTTCCTGGCACTTTCCACTTCCGAAGAGGAAACCTCAGCCTTCGGTATTCCGCCGGAGCATGTGTTTGGTTTTGAGGATTGGGTGGGTGGGCGCTATTCTGTCTGGGGTCCAATCGGGCTGAGTGTGATGCTGGCTGTGGGTCCGGAGCACTTCCGGGCTTTTCTGGCGGGCGGTAAATCAATGGACGATCATTTCCGGAGCGCGCCTTGGCAGCAGAACATGCCGGTTATGCTGGCGCTGACCGGCCTCTGGCACAATCAGGTCTGCGGCCATCCAACCCGCGCAGTGCTGCCTTATGATCAGCGCTTGCGGCGTCTGCCTGCCTATCTGCAGCAGCTGGAGATGGAATCGAACGGCAAGTCGGTGGCCATGGACGGCACGCCCTTGTCCTATGGGTCCGGACCGGTTGTTTGGGGCGAGCCTGGAACCAACGGTCAGCACGCCTTCTACCAGCTTCTGCATCAGGGCACGTCGGTGGTGCCTGCCGAGTTTTTGGTGGCGGCACAGGGGCATGAGCCCGAGTTGAAACAGCAGCACAGGCTGCTGGTGGTGAACTGCTTGGCGCAGTCCGAGGCCTTGATGCGAGGGCGCAGCCTGCATGAGGCGCGTGAGCTGATGCTGGAAGCAGACTATCAAGGCGCAGAGCTGGAGCGGCAGGCCCGGCACCGGGTGTTCCCCGGTAACCGGCCGTCAAGCACGCTGATTTACCCTAAGCTTACACCTTATGTGCTGGGCCAGATTATCGCTCTTTATGAACACCGGGTGTTTGTTGAAGGTGTTGTCCTGGGAATCAACTCGTTTGACCAGTGGGGGGTCGAACTGGGCAAGGAATTGGCGAACTCATTAGTGCCGCTGCTGGCGGGTGAGGCTCCAGCAGACGGTAAGGATGGTTCCACCCGGGCCTTGCTGGAGTTTGCCCGCGGGTTCGAAGACTGACCTAAGGGCGTCAGGAACCGCGGGGCGTGACAGCCCCGCAGCCGGATTAGTGCAGTGTCACGCTGCTGGTTATTGTATTGACGAATTTACCGGTTTCCGGATCGGTCAGGGAAGAAAAGGTTCCCCCGCCCTGGGCGCCTTCCCAGTGTCCGGTTCCGCCGGACAGTTTCCAGCTGCCGGTCAGGGCGCCGGAGGGATCCATGCCTTCGGCGTGCCAATGCAGCACAACTTTGTCCCCGGACTTGTCGGTGAAGGCGCAGATGCCTCCGCCAGTGACGCCGCCAGGCGCGGCCTCAACGGCGCCGAAACATGGTCCTGCGGCTCCGTTCATTGGGTGCTCCGCGTCTTCCATTTCGACATTCTCGTAAGAACTGCTGGTTTGAATCACCATGTGACCGTCAGAAATAACGGTGGCGGAATTGCTTGCAGTGCCGGTTCCGGTGCCGCCCTGTTCCCAGGTTGAGCCTGCCGACGCGGTTCCTGCGCAGAAAGCGAAAAGGAGTGCGGCGGTGAAATAGTGACGTGTCATACTGGTACCCTCCCAAACTGGCAGCCCTAAACATTCAGGCGTGCCGGACGAGTCTACCACAAACTGCCTGAATACGCGCGGTGCGGGTGCGGCAGACGGACGTCAACGCACAAGCTGAGCAAGCTCATCATCACAAGTGTCTGGAAAAGATTGGCAGTTGGAGCGGGTAGCGGGAATCGAACCCGCGCCTTAAGCTTGGGAAGCTCGCATGATACCATTTCACCATACCCGCTCGTGGGGAGCAGGAGTATTCTGCGGCGCCATTTAGGTCAAGGGCGCCGCAGTTAAATTTATTGCCGGATCCGGCCTAGCTGCGGCGACGGCGGCGGCGGCCGCCTGCACCTTCGCTGTCACCTCCGCCGGTGTTGAAGTTCACCTGCGGCAGACTCACCACGGTTTCCAAGATCGGGAAGGGATCAGCCGAGTTCGGGATGGCAGATGCATTCACAAAATGCTCCTGGAAGCGGGGTTCCACGGCGGTTTCGATTTTCTCGATGTTGCGGACGGTTTCCTCGATTTCGCCGCGCGCTTCGGTGTTCAGGAGCGCAATGCGGGCGCCGGTGCCGGCGGCGTTGCCTGCCGATGTCACCTTGTCCAGCACGCAGTCCGGGATCATGCCCAGAACCATCGCGTGTTTGGCAGAGATATGGGCGCCAAAGGCACCGGCCAGAACCACGCGGTCCACGTTTTCGACGCCAAACTTATCCATTAGCAAACGGGCGCCGGAGTAAAGTGCCGCTTTGGCCATCTGGATTGCCCGGATGTCAGGGTTTGTGACGGTGATGGTCGGTCCACCCTCGGCGGAGCCGTCCCACAGAAGGTAGGCATTGGTGCGCCCATCCGCAATGCAACGGGACGAGCCGGTCTGTTCGGCTGACCCGATCAGGCCGGAGGCATCCAGCACGCCTGCCAGGCGCATTTCGGCAATCGCCTCGATGATGCCTGACCCGCAGATGCCGGTAATGCCGGTAGTTGCGATGGAGGCGGCAAAGCCGTCTTCGTCCGACCAGATTTCCGAGCCGATGACGCGGAAGCGGGGTTCCTTGGTCTCAGGGTTGATCTCGACGCGTTCGATGGCGCCGGGGGCGGCCCGCTGGCC
This sequence comes from Leisingera sp., assembly GCA_040830225.1. Taxonomy (GTDB): domain Bacteria; phylum Pseudomonadota; class Alphaproteobacteria; order Rhodobacterales; family Rhodobacteraceae; genus Leisingera. The sequence continues at coordinate 2,204 of JBFOLS010000457.1, read as the reverse complement.
GCTGGAGATCTGCGCGCCCTCAAAGGCAGGGCCGGTGGGCGAGGAACAGGCCAGAACCTTTTCCTTGTTGCCCAGCAAGATTTCGGCGTTGGTGCCAACATCGACGACCAGCACCAGGTCTTCGGATTTGTCGGGCGCTTCCGACAGTGCCACTGCGGCAGCGTCAGCGCCAACGTGGCCAGCGATACAGGGCAGCAGGTAAACGCGGGCAGCGGGGTGGATGTTCAGGCCCAGTTCAACCGCTCGCAGCGCCAGCGCGTTGGAAGTGCCAAGCGCAAACGGCGCCTGGCCCAGCTCAAACGGATCGATGCCGAGGAACAGGTGGTGCATTACCGGGTTGCAGACGAACACAGCGTCGACGATCAGCGCCTTGTCGATCTCCGCCTCGGACGCGATCTGAGTGAACAGCGCGTTCATGCCCTCGCGCACGGCGTTGGTCATCTCGACGTCGCCGCCCTTGTTCATCATCGAGTAGGACACCCGGCTCATCAGATCTTCGCCAAAGCGGATCTGGGGGTTCATGATGCCTGAGGAGGCCACAACTTCGCCGGTTTTAAGGTCGCACAAGTGAGCCGCGATGGTGGTGGAGCCGAGGTCGACCGCCAGGCCGTAGACGGTGCCTTCATAGTAGCCCGGCCAGATGTGCATGATCTTGGGCGGGTGGCTCTCGTCGCCCAGATGCACGGCCACGGTGACTTTCCAGCCGCCCTTGCGCAGGACCGGCTGAAGGCACTGCAGGATATGCAGGTCGGTCTTGACGCCTTTGAGATCCCACTGGGTTTCCAGCGCCTCGATCAGCCGCTCCATATCGCCGGAGGGCTTGTGCATGTCAGGTTCTTCCACCTCGACGTAGAACAGGCGGGTGGAAGGATTCATGGTGATGTCGCGGGCCTCGGCACGCTTGCGCACCACTTGGCGGTGCACCTGGCTTTCCGGCGGCACATCCACAACGATGTCGCCCTGGATTGTTGCCTGGCAGCCCAGGCGGCGGCCGTCGATCAGGCCGCGCTTGTCCTTGTAGCGCTGCTCAACCTTGTTCCATTCGCTGAGCGCGCCTTCTTCGACGGTCACACCGTGCTTGGGAAACTCGCCGTAGGAGGGCGTGATTTGGCATTTCGAGCAGATCCCGCGGCCGCCGCAGACCGAGTCGAGGTCGACCCCAAGCTGTCTGGCAGCGGTGAGGATCGGGGTGCCCGCGGGAAAACGTCCGCGCTTGCCGGAGGGGGTAAACACAACGAGGGGTTCGTCAGTCATGCCTGTGGCCTTCTCATTCCGCATTTTAGGCGGAGCATATGGGCTTTTGCGGCAAGCGAAAGGCAATGCGCGGCATTTTCCCGTCTGCCGGCGCCATTTTTGGATATTTGATGTCTTTTGAATGCGGGTTTTCAGCAGTCTGAATGCCCGGATGCCTGCCGGGCTTCAACCTCCTTAAGCCACGACAGAATCTCTGCCCTGTTGCCGTCCAGTTCGGGGGCCGGGGGGCGGGTGGAAGGATCGGGCAGGTCGCTCATTTTGATCGGGTTTCCTGCAGCTATATAGGCGGCGCTTCCATCTTCACGCAGCACGCTCACGATCATGTTGCGTGCAATGATTTGCGGATCTTGCATGACCTGATCCACGGTCTGGATCGGGCCTGTGGGGACACCAGCGCCGGTCAGTTGTTCAATCCAATGCGCCTTTGTGTCCTCCAGCGTGACAGCTTCGATCAGCCGTTTCAAAAGCCGGGCATTTTCGCAGCGCGCAGGATTTGTGGCGAAACGCGGATCTTCTGCAAGCGGCAACTGCAGGACATCGCAGAGCTTGGCAAAAAGCGCGTCGTTTCCGGCGGCGATCACAAACAGCCCGTCTGATGCGTGGAATGTTTCGAACGGGGTGATTGACGGGTGCCGGGCGCCTGAGGGCTGCGGTGCTTCGCCTGTGACCGAAGCTATTGCAATCGCGTGCTCGAGCAGGGCCAGTTGACTGTCCAGCATTGCCACATCCACAAATTTGCCCATGCCGGTTTTCTGAACTTCGAGCAACGCCGCGAGAATGCCGTGCCCCAGAAACATGCCGGCCACGATATCTCCGATAGATGCGCCGACCCGCACCGGCTCGCGGTTCTTTTCGCCAGTGATCGACATCACTCCGCCACGTGCCTGCACGACCATCTCGTATGCCGGCTTCTGCTTCAAAAAAAAACTTCGACCCAACTCGCATACAGT
>JBFOLS010000456.1:0-11025 GCA_040830225.1 Leisingera sp. | reverse complement strand
CGCTGACCCTAAAGGCGGAAACATTCACATCCGTACCTTCTACGAACATTCCTTCCGGCTGCGCCGCAGCGATGGAACCGGCAAATTGCTGCCCCTGCAGATCGAGATCATCGATGACGGGCCGGGACTGCCGGAAAAGATCAAGGACGACATCTTCGACCCGTTTGTTTCGGGCCGGGAAAACGGCACCGGGCTCGGCCTTGCTTTGGTGAGCAAGATCGTCTCGGAGCATAATGGCTGGATATCGGTTAGCTCGGTTCCCGGGCGCACGGTATTCCGGCTGTCGCTGTCGCGTGTGCCGCGTGACGCAAAACCGCAGGAGAGCTGATCCATGGACGGCACCGTTCTGGTCGCTGATGACGACCGCACCATCCGCACCGTTCTGACCCAGGCGCTGACCCGCGCAGGCTGCAAGGTGCATGCGACTTCCTCGCTGACCACGCTGATGCGCTGGGTCGGCGAGGGCAAGGGCGATGTGGTGATCTCGGATGTCATGATGCCGGATGGGAACGGGCTGGAGATGCTGCCTAAGATCCAGGCCGACCGGCCGGGGCTGCCCGTGATTGTGATATCGGCACAGAACACCATTATGACGGCGATCAAGGCGGAAGAGGCGGAGGCCTATGACTACCTTCCGAAACCTTTTGACTTGCCGGAACTGATGAAGCGCACCGCCAAGGCATTGGCGGCGAAGCGCGTAGCGCCCTCGGCTCCGAAGCCCGGGACGCAGGAGCGGCCGGAAGAGTTGCCGCTGATCGGCCGCAGCGAGGTGATGCAGACGCTGTACCGGTTGATTGCACGGGTGATGAACACGGATCTGCCGCTGCTGATCACTGGTGAAAGCGGCACGGGCAAGTCGCTGATTGCGCAGGCTGTTCATGACTTCTCGGACCGGCGTACCTTGCCTCTGGTGCATGCGGATGCTGCCAGTCTGATCGAACTGGAAGGTCCAGCGCGGTTGCTGGCGCAGGCCAAGGGGGGCACGCTGGTGGTCGACGAGCTGGCCGACCTGCCGGAAGAGGCGCAGGCAAGGCTGGTGCGTATGATGGATGCGCCGGGGGAACACGCGCCGCGGTTTATTGCCTCCAGCCAGAAGGACCTTGCTGCGGCTATGGAAGCCGGTGAGCTGCGTCAGGATCTCTATTACCGGATTTGCGGCACTGCGCTGCATGTGCCTGCGCTGCGGGAGCGGGTGGAGGATATTCCGCTTTTGGCGGAACACTTCCTGATCAAATCCGAGAACGAGGGCGCGCCGCACCGGGAGCTGAGTGAGGGCGCGCGCGAGGTGCTGCGCCATTTCGGCTGGCCCGGCAATGTGAGGCAATTGGAAAACACTGTCCGGCGGTTGGCACTCACATCCCGCAGCGAGGAGATTTCTCAGGCCGATGCTGCTGCGGTTCTAGGGCCGCAAACCGGGCCAGAGCCTGCCGTGGCAGGCCTTGCCGATGAAAAGCTGTCAGAGTCCGTTGCCCGCCACCTGCAGCGCTATTTCGATCTGCACGGCGACTTGCTGCCGCCGCCGGGGCTCTATATGCGTTTGCTGCGCGAAGTGGAAACGCCGCTGATCGAAATTGCCTTGGCGGCGACTGGCGGAAACCAGGCAAAATGTGCGGAACTGCTGGGGATCAACCGGAATACCCTGCGTAAGAAAATCACCGATCTGGATATTGAGGTGACACGCCGCCGCAAACTGATGTAATATCGCCACAGAAATGTGGCCTTGCTGTGAATTTCCTAGGCTTGGCCACGAGATATGGCGGTGACTCGCAAAGAGTCGCACATCAGGATGAGGGCAGTCAGTGGCGCATAAGTCACATCTGAGGGCAGCATACGGGCCGTTTGCGGCTTTTGACCGGTGGCGGAGAACCCGCAAAGCCCGAAATATCGGCACCATTGGCCTGGTGCTGCTGGGGCCGGTGCTGGCCTTGGCGACTTTCCTGATTATCGGTCCTTTCGGACAAAGCGCTTCGTCCCGTCCGTTGCGGCTGATTCTGCTGGCGGATTTGGTCTATATCCTGACCATTGCAGCGCTGGTGATGACCCAGATCGTGCGTTTGTTTGCGGCGCGGCGATCCAAATCGGCGGGTTCCCGCCTGCACCTGCGGCTGATCGGGGCCTTTGGTTTCCTGGCGCTGATCCCCACAGTGATCGTTGCGGTTTTTGCTGTTCTGACGGTGAATGTGGGCCTCGAAGGCTGGTTTTCTCAGCGGGTGCGCCAGGTGATCGGCAGTTCGCTCGACGCGGCAGAGGCCTATCAGGCGCAGCAGAAAGGGGATCTGACCGAAGACGCGCGCGCTTTGGCGCGTTATCTCGACAACAGCAGATCGCGCAGCTTCTTCATAAACGATGCGGAACTGCGGCAGGTCCTGACCCAGGGGCAGCTGCAGATTCAGCGCGGGCTGCGCGAGGCCTATATCGTTGACAGTGGCGGGCTGATCCGGGCTCGGGGCGAACGGTCATATGAGTTCGACTTTGAAAAGCCCAACGGCCGCCAGATTGGCGTTGCTCGGGAGGCCGGCTTTCTGCTGATCGAGGATTGGGACAACAGCGAGTTCCGCGCTCTGGTGCAGCTGGAAGCCTTTGTCGACCGGTTTCTCTATATCAGCCGAGACGTGGATGGAGAACTGCTGAATCTGCTCGATGACACTCAGGAAACCGCGCATCTCTACCAGCAGTTGGAGAGCGAACGCGGCAGGGTGCTGTTCGAGTTCGCGCTGCTCTACATCGGATTTGCGGTGATCCTGATCCTGGCTGCAATGTGGCTGGGCATGTGGTTCGCTGAACGATTGTCGCGCCCGGTCGGACGGCTGACTGTAGCGGCACAGCGGGTGGGATCTGGCAATCTGGATGTTCAGGTTCCGGTCGAGCGCGACGGCGACGAGATTGCCCAATTGGGTCAGTATTTCAACCAGATGACCCGTGAACTTAAGGCGCAGCATGGGCGGTTGATCGACAATACCCGGCAGATTGAACGCCGCCGCCGCCTGTTTGACTCGGTACTGTCCTCTGTCACTTCCGGAGTTGTGGGGCTGGACGCCGATGGCCGCGTGACCTTTGTAAACCGTTCTGCTGAGCGGCTGCTGGACTGGCAGGAGGATCAGCAGTCCTTGGCGCTGGCTGTTGCGGTGCCCGAGTTCGGGCCTCTGTTTGATGAATTGATCGAAACCGGCGGCGAGGTGGTTCAGGAAGAGATCAAGGTCACCCGCCAGGGGCAGCTGGAGAACCTGCTGGTGAGGATGTCGCCGCGCCGTTCTGAAGAGGGCGGGCTGGAGGGCTATGTGGTTGCCTTTGATGACGTGACCGACCTGGTCAGCGCTCAGCGGATGGCAGCCTGGGGCGACGTGGCGCGGCGGATCGCGCATGAAATCAAAAACCCGCTGACCCCGATCCAGCTGAGCGCTGAACGGATCAAGCGCAAGTTCGCGCCCAAGCTGGGCGAGGAGAACAGCGATCAGCTGCAATCGATGACCGATGTGATCGTGCGTCAGACCAATGACCTGCGCAGGATCGTCGACGAGTTTTCGAAATTCGCCCGCATGCCGGAACCTGAGCGGCGCGAGGAGGATCTGGTCAAACTGGTGCGGGACGCGGTGATCCTGCAGCAGCAGGGCCAGCCCGGCGTCCGGATCAAGGCTGTTCTGTCGCAGGCAGAAATGCCGTCGGATTTGGACGCCACGATGATTGGGCAGGCGCTGACCAATCTGATCAAGAACGCAGGCGAAGCCATTGAAAGCCTGCAGAATAAAGATCCCTCTGAAACTCTGGTGCCGGAGATCCGGGTGTCGGCGGAGAAAGAGGGAAATTTCTATGAGGTCCGCATTGCCGACAACGGTATCGGGCTGCCCGAAGACCGGGCACGGCTGTTTGAACCCTATGTGACCACGCGTGATGCGGGTACCGGGCTTGGGCTGCCTATAGTCAAGAAAATCATCGAAGAGCACGGGGGCACGCTGACACTGGAAGATGCCCCGGTGTTTGAGGGACACGCGCATTTCGGCGCGATGGCGGTCATCCGCCTGCCCGCCGCAGCAAAAGCGGCGGCGCCAAACAAGAGCACAGTGAAAGCAGGTCTGACATGAGTGACATTCTGATTGTAGATGACGAACGCGACATCCGCGAGTTGATCTCGGACATTCTGGAGGACGAGGGTTTTGCCACCCGCAAGGCCGGCAGTTCCGATGAATGCATGGAACGGCTGGAAGAAGCCGAACCGGCGCTGATGATCCTCGATATCTGGCTGAAAGACAGCCAGATGGACGGCATCGATATCCTGAAGGCAGTCAAGCGGGACACGCCGGACATCCCGGTGGTGATTATCTCGGGCCACGGCAATGTCGAAATTGCCGTGGCAGCGATCAAGCAAGGGGCCTACGACTTCATTGAGAAGCCTTTCAATATCGACCAGCTGATGGTGGTGATCCGCCGGGCAATGGAAACCTCTCGCCTGCGCCGCGAGAACACAGACCTCAAACGCAAGGAAACCGGACCGGCCGAGATGATCGGAACCTCCGCAGCCTACCGGACACTGGTCGGGCAGCTAGACAAGGTGACCAAATCGAACGGCCGTGTGATGCTGACTGGCCCCGCGGGCAGCGGCAAGGAAATCGCGGCGCGCTATATTCACGCAAATTCAAGCCGGGCTGCGGCACCGTTTATCACGGTGAACTGTGCCAGCATCGAACCTGACCGGATGGAAGAAGTTCTTTTTGGCCGTGAGACGTCTGAACGGGGAGTAGAGCCTGGACTGCTGGAACAGGCGCATGGCGGCGTGGTGTTCTTTGACGAGGTGGCCGATATGCCGCTAGGCACACAATCCAAAATCCTTCGGGTGCTGGTGGACCAGCAATTCCAAAGAGTGGGCGGTTCGGACAAGATACGCGTGGACCTGCGGGTGGTTTCCTCCACAAACAAGAACCTGGATTCTGAAATTGAAGCAGGCACTTTCCGTCAGGAACTGTATCACCGGCTGAATGTTGTCCCGGTTGCAGTGCCGTCGCTGGCGGACCGTCGTGAGGATATTCCGCTGCTGGCAGGCCACTTCATCGAGCAGTTCAACGAGGCCCAGGGCCTGCCGCTGCGTGAATTGACTGAAGAGGCAGTGGCGCTGATGCAGACAATGCTGTGGCCAGGCAACGTGCGGCAGCTCAAGAACCTGGTCGAGCGGGTGCTGATCCTGGGCGACGGCAGCGGGCCGATCGAAGCCAGGGACCTGCCGCGGGAAGAAGACAAGCCGGAGGAAGACGGCCGGGTTGTCCTGTCCGGTGCATTGGCAACTCTGCCGCTGCGTGAAGCGCGTGAAGCATTCGAGCGAGAATATCTGCTGACACAGATTAATCGTTTTGGCGGTAATATCAGCCGTACCGCGTCTTTTGTCGGCATGGAGCGTTCAGCTCTGCACCGCAAGCTGAAGTCGCTCGGGGTGGTCACCTCCAACAAAGCAGGCGCCCGGGTGGCGCATGTGGAAGCGGAAGAAGAACAGGCCTGATTTCCCGCATGCGCCTGGTGTGTTCAGGCGCATGCAGCATTCCGGTCAGAACAGATCCTGCCGGATGGGATTCAGCGCGAAATGAATTTGGCCGGCCAGTTGCAGCTGGCCGATAGCGTCTTCGGGTACGATCGCGGGCAGACCGGCTTCACGTGCCCAGTTTTCCAGCTGCCGCCTTGAGGCCGGGCCGAACTGGCCATCTACGGTAATCCCGGACCCCAGCTGGCGAAGAATGTACTGGGTGCCAGCCGCGATGTCGGTCGAAGGCATGGCGGACAGAAGATCCCGCGCTGCTGAACGCGCCTCGGCATTGTTCAGTGCCATAGCCTTACCCGCGCGGGCCACTGCAGCATGGGTCGGGACGCGCCCCGGTAGTCGGTTCAAGGCCACCCAAGCCCCATTGGCACCGCCCCAGGCGTCGCCGCGGGCGAGGCCCATATCGTACCATTCCAGCGCTTCTGCTGCGTCGCTATCGGGCAGATCTCCGTTCATGATCATCCGGCCGATTTCACCGGGGGCATGCGGATGGCCAAGCTGGGCAGCTTCAGCAAAGAGTGACTTGGCTCGTTCCTTGTCGACAGCCTTGCCCGCACCGCCGTCGCGGTAGACATAACCCAGATTGGCCGTGCCGTAGATATCGCCGCGCCCGGAGGAGGCTTCTAGGTATGAAAGTCCCCGCTGCGGCTGTGCCAGCTCGGCACCGCTCCACAGGAAGAAGACCCCAAGCTCGTTCATGGAGTAGGTGTGGCCCAGCTCCACTGCCCGGCTGAGTAGGTCAAAACCGCGTTCCCGGTCCTGCGGCCGCATGGTGCTGTGCAGCAGCCGTTTGCCGTGCGAATGCATTGCAAAGGGGTCGCCCGCGGCAATGCCCCGTTCCCAAAGGCTGGCAGCCTTGTCCGGATCCAAGGGGATTGCCACCGCCTGGCGGTCGATATTCGGGCTGGTGTAGAGCTTTGCCAATGCGTGGTAAGCGCGGACGTGGCCCAGATCGGCAGCCTGCTGGAATTTGTCAAAAGCGCCTGTCAGATTGCCTTGTCCTAGCAGGGCACGGCCGAGCTGGTAGTGGAGGCGGCCGATTTCCGGCGCGGCATCAGCGGCCTGCTGGCAGGCGGTTTTTGCCGATTGAAGGTCGATTTCATTCGGATAGCGGTAAAGGCCGACACCTTGCAGGTCCAGGAGGTCGCCGGCTTCCAGATCGCATTGCCGGGCAATCATTTCGAGGTTCAGGGTGACGTCCCGCACCGCTTCGCCCTGGGCCAGACGCAGAACCATCCGGTCGGTTCGTATTTGTCCGCCATCTTTGCGGGCGGGCAGTTCGCTCAGTTGCGGGGAGTAGTTGAGGCTGAGCGCTGCGCCATCGCCAGTCTGCAGCGATGTGATGCCGGAGGAAGGAGTTTCGACAATCGACACGGTGGTGCCAGCACTTAGATAGGGCTGGATTTCCGGCGCCAACTCCAGCGAGCGGCCCAGTGGGATTTTCACCGACAATTCGGCAGGCAGCTGTTCAAGGCTAGCCAGTTTCGTTTCCGGCAGGCTTTGGGCTATGTTCAGGGATTGCTGAGGCGGACGCAGATAAATTTTCTGCATCAGCGTCGAGCTTTCCCAGGGTACCTGGATGTTTCCGGTGCTTGTATAGACGTCGCCGCGGATTGCCGCGAGCACTGTTAGCGCGTCATCTTGCGGCCTTGCGGGGAACTGCCGGACGACAGAAGCTGTATAAGGGCTGTTGCCGCCTGGCTCGCCGTCCAGGGCAGTTGCCCCAGGCGAGGTCGAGAAGGCCACCAGCGTGTTAAGCGGCGGCCGGAAGACGTCAAAACCCTCGCGCGCTTCATAAAGCTGGGCGCCGACCTCGGCATTGAGCTTGGCATCGGGCACCGGGTTGTCGCGGCAGGAATCCAGCATGAGAATCTGGCTGCCTGCCTTGCCGCCCAGAATGGCCGAGACTTGGTCCAGAGTAACTGATTGGAACGGCAGATCATTGATTCCGCTGAGCTCTGCGTCGCTGGTGAGAAGATAGTTCCGCCGTCCCAGCTGAATCCCGTGGCCCGCATAATAAAAGAACACTTGGCTGCCTTCGCGGATGTTCAGCGCGGCCTGGCGAAGCAGCGCCTCGAACCCGCGCTTGTCGAGATCGTACCCCTCATAGACGGAATAGCCAAAGGACCTGAGCATTTCTGCCACTGCGGCGGCGTCGTTGCGGGTGTTGGTCAGGTCGGTGACGTGGTCGTAGTCCTGGATGCCAATGACGATTGCAGTTTCGCCGGCGGAGTCTCGCTCCTGAGTTTCATACGCTGCCTGCACAGCCTGACCCGGCAACAAGGTTGCGCAAGCGAGCAGAGTTCGGGCGGAAAGCCGGAGAAGACCTGGAAAAGGCCTGCTGTCTGGCAAGCGGGACATTACCAGCTGCCTCCGCCGCCGCCGCCGCCGCCGCCGCCTCCGCCGCCACCTCCGCCGCCGCCACCTCCGCCGCCGGTAGGCTCAGGCGTTTCCACCGCTGCAGGGGTGGGCGCGGGCGTGACCGTTGCGGGAGCCGGACGCGTTACTGGGGCGGGTGCCGGGGCCCGGTAAGTTGCCGGTGCAGGAGCCGGGGCTGGTGCGGCGGCAGGTGGCGGAGCTATGGGTGCAAGGGGCTCACATGCTGCGGTGGCAGCCGCAATGGGCAGTGCGGCAATCAGGAAATGTATCCGCATCGGGTACCTTTCTCTTAGGAGAATACTGATGAACAAACAAACCGGGTCCGAGTCTACTTGATCCGGCGGCGCAAATCAAAGTTAGCCTGCTGTAAACCTGCGGCAAGGGAGCAGGTTCAGCTGCCGGACCGGATACTGACGCTGCCGTCGCGGTTGCGCTGCGCGCAAGAAGCCTCAGTCAGCGGCTGCAGCCGCGAGTCTGCCGGTGCGGCAGCATTGCGCTGGGTACAGCGCTTCAGTGCAATTTGCTGGTACCCCTTGGAGGCCATGCAGGACTTTTCCAGCCGGTGGCGCAGGGGCTTGTTCACGTCAACGGTATAGAGGCTGCCGGGCATCCAGTAACCGGGCTGGTAATAGCAGTTGCCGCCGGAGCAGACCTTGCGCGAGGGGTAATAGATCGGCGGGTGCTGGCGGATTTCGTTGGCAACCGGGGCGTCTTTCAGTGCCGCCGTTGCGCAGCTGAGTTCATCGCTTTGCAGCCGGGACACATCTGCCCCCTGCTTGTAGTAGACCGGAAGCGGGCCGCAGGCTGCAGCGGCAAGCAGCAGGGTGAGGCCCGCAAGGATCGTGACATCCCTGCGCATGGCCTAAGAATGGCTGCAAACAGAGCGAGTTACAATTAAATTGACCGTGAAAGCGGCTTCTGTCATTCACGTTGGGCGAAACGCCGCCAGGGGAGCCTCCAGGGGATACGCATATGAAGGTCATTATCTGCGGTGCGGGCCAGGTCGGCTGGCAGATTGCCCGGCACCTGTCGGGCGAGCACAACGATGTCACCGTTGTTGACAACAATCCTGAGCTGGTCCGGCGGGCCACCGATACGCTGGATGTGCAGGGGATACATGGCTTTGCCTCATACCCGGACGTGCTGGAGCGGGCAGGTGCGCGCGACGCTGACATGATCATTGCCGCGACGCATTCGGATGAAGTCAACATGGTGACCTGCCAGGTGGCGCATTCGGTGTTCAAGATACAGCGCAAGATTGCCCGTCTGCGGGCCAAAAGCTATCTGACCGCGATCTACTCTGACCTCTATCAGCGGGAGCATCTGCCGATTGATGTGGTGATCAGCCCGGAACGGGAAGTTGCCCAGGCAGCAATGCAGCGTCTGTCGGCGCCCGCGGCTTTTGACACCGAGACCTTCATGGAAGGCAAGGCGCAGCTGCTGGGGATCCAGATCGACGAAGACTGCCCTGTGGTGAACACTCCGCTCCGGCAGCTGACCGACCTGTTTTCGACCTTGCGGGCGATTGTGGTGGGCGTGCGCCGCGACGGAACGCTGTTTGCACCGGAGCCGGGCGATCAGCTGTTCGTTGGCGACAGCTGTTATGTGTTCAGCCACGCCGACGATGTCGGGCGCACCATCGAAGTGTTCGGCAAGCATGAAAAGCGCCAGGACCGGGTGGTGCTGGTCGGCGGCGGCAATGTCGGGCTTGAGGTTGCAAAGGCGCTGGAGGGCAGCACCGCACGGATCCGCTCAAAAGTGATCGAACGGGACCGGGCCTGCGCAGAACGGGCAGCCGAGACGCTGGAGCGCACCATCGTTTTGAATGGCGACGGGCTGGACCGGTCGCTGATGATCGAAGCCGGTATCGACAAGGCGGACGCGATGCTGGCGGTCACAGATGACGACAAGACCAACATGCTGGCCGCTGTGCGCGCCAAGGCCGAAGGCTGCCCGCTGGCGATTGCGCTGATCAATGATCCGACCCTGGTGCCCTTGCTGCCGCACCTGGGGATTGATGCCTATATCAACCCGCGCTCCACCACCGTGAGTTCGATCCTGCGCCACATCCGGTACGGACGGGTGCGGCAGGTCTATTCGCTGGGCGACGCCGAGGCCGAGATGATCGAGGCCGAGGTGCTGTCAACCTCGCCGATTGCCGGACAGATGATCCGGGAAACCGATTTCCCGGAAGGGGTGCTGGTTGGCGGGGTGCTGAAGAACGGAGAAATGCTGCGGCCGATGGGTGAAACCCGGATCGAGGAGGGCGACGTGATTGCGCTCTTTGCCATGGCAGACGACGTGCCTGAGGTCGAGCGCCTGCTGCAGGTGTCGATCGACTACTTCTAGATGCGCCGTCCGCTCCAAGCTCCCATCGGCGTGCTGCGCCTGCCGCTGTTCCTGCTGATTTGGGGCACTTTCGCCTTGGCGATGTGGCTGCCGGCTGTGCATGCGCTTGTGCTGGACGACCACCATACCTCGCGCAGTTTCTTTTACGCCGGTGTGGCGGGACTGATGCTGGTAATCCTGATCGGTTTGTCCATTGGCAACAAGGTGCCGCGCTACGGGATGCCAGGGCAGCTCTTGTCTTTGCTGGCGACATTCACCGTGCTGCCGCTGTTTCTGGCGGTCCCGGTTCAGGACGCTCTCGTGAGCACACGGTTTTTGAATGCTTATTTCGACATGGTCAGTGCCATCACCACTACTGGCGCTGATATCTGGGCAGATCCCGGCCGGGTGCCCCCGAGCGTGCATCTGTGGCGGGCGATTGTCGGCTGGCTGGGCGGGCTGTTGATGTGGATCGCCGCTTCGGCGGTGCTGGCGCCGATGTCGCTGGGCGGTTTTGAGGTCACGGCCAAGGGGCAGCCGGGCGGCGGCACGACCTCACCATCCCATATGGAAAAGGCCGACCCGCGCCGGCAGCTGGTTCTGGTCACCAAAACCCTGGCGCCGGTCTATGCCGGGCTGACAATGGTTCTCTGGCTTTTGCTGATGATCACCGGGGAAGAGGCGCTGGCAGGCCTCAGTCATGCGATGTCGGTGATGGCGACTTCGGGTATTTCCGCAACTGGCGGCGTGGAGAATGCCGGCAGCGGCCTGGCCGGCGAGATGGTGATGTTTCTGTT
>JBFOLS010000455.1:0-5085 GCA_040830225.1 Leisingera sp. | reverse complement strand
TTCCCAGGCAACGCGGTTCCGGGCCCATTCGCCGAGGTAGCCCGGCCCTTTGCTGCGCAGTTCCGCCAATTTGATCAGCACTTTGTCCTGGCGGCTGAGGGCTGGGCGCACCGGCAGCGGGGTATCCAGCAGGATCAGCGCGGCGGTTTCTTCGCCCTGGTCCTTCAGCTGCTGCGCCATCTCATAGGCAGTGATGCCGCCGCCGGAGAAGCCGCCGAGCAGATATGGACCCTCGCCCTGGATCTGGCGGATTTCGCTCAGGCAGCTTCGGGCAGCGTCCTTGATCCGGTCGTGCGGTGCGTCTTCCCCGATCAGCCCCTTGGCTTGCAGGCCGAAGACCGGGCGGTCCTTGCCGACCAGCAGTGCCAGGTGGCGCAGGTTCAAAACGTTTCCGAACATGCCGGCCACCAGGAAGAAGGGACGGCGCCCGGTGCCGTCGCCCGGGTGCAGCTGCACCAGGTGGGTGAATGGCGGTTTGTCGTCTTGCGCCTGCGGAGTGTCCGCGGGCTCCGAGGCTACGCCGCCGCCGGTGCGTTCGATGATCCTTTCCGCCAGGGCGGCGACGCTGGGCGCTTCAAACAGGACCGACAACGGGAACTCCACCCCGAAGCTGCGTTTGATTTGCGCAAACAGCCGTACCGCGATCAGCGAGTGGCCGCCGAGATCGAAGAAGCTGTCTTCGATGCCGGCCTGGCTGACGCCCAGAAGCGAGGCAAACAGTTTGGCCAGCTCTTCTTCCACCGCGTTGCGCGGGGCGACGTAATCGGTATCGAGCTGCGGCCGGTCAAAGGTCTGTGCCTCGCCTGCAGCTGGAGCAGCGGTTCGCTCCGCTTGGGTGATCAGCGCGGGCAGGTCGAGCGATGAGACAACCACTTGCGGCAGGCCGGTTGCCAGCGCGCGGGACAGGGCCTCGCCGCCGTCGCCGGCCGTGATGCCGTTGGAGATGTTCAGCTGCAGACGGCGCTCCTCCGGCGACAATGGCTGCGCCGAAGCTGCAGGCTCCAGGCCCAGCTGCCCGGCGGTGGCGTCTGCGCCGTCCGGGCTGGCGGAGGCATCAAAGCCGCCCGCCAGGCGCTGCATGCGGAACCCTTCGATATCCGCAAGAACGGTGCCGTCCGGATCTGTCAGGGTGATGTCAAAGGCCGCAGAGGTTCCGTCCGGGGCGCCGGACAAGCGCACATGGCTGCAGATATTTGCGGTAAGCGGCGCAAAGACACGGATGGCGCCATAGGAGACAGGCACCCAGAGGGCCTTGCCTTCGTAGCCCGGGATCAGCCGTACCGCCCAGCCGGTGGCCAGGTCCATCAGTCCGGGATGCAGCAATGTGCCATCCTGGGCAGCGGCATCGGGGAGCGAGAGATGTGCCAGGCCTTCGCCATCGCCGAGGGCTGCGTGTTCCAGCACATGCCAGCGCGGGCCGAAGTTCAGATGCGCCTCCTGCGGGGAGCACAGGCGCCCGCCGAAGGGCGCCTGCAGTTCCGGACACCGAGAGGAAATCTTCTGGAGGTTTAGTGCGGCGGGGCGTTCTGCCGCCGCCGACAAGACCAGTATTGCTTGACTATTCAGACGGTAACCTTTTGTACACGCCGAGTAAGCAAAGAGTTCATAACCATTTTCACTAGCTTCGAGGCGAACCAGAACATCTTGCGGGCCTCCCTCTTCCACAACCAGAGGGCGCAGGAAATAGAGGTCCCGGATTTCGAACGGGCCGGTGATGCCAATGGCGGCCAGCGCCTCGGCGGCCATTTCGATATAGCCGGTGCCGGGCACCAGTGCGGTGCCGTCCTTGGTACGGTGCTCGTCCAGCAGCCAGTCGGCCGTGCTGAAACGCGGTGTGAAGATGGGATTGCCCTGGGCATCAAAGCCGCGGTTCTGCAGCAAGGGCTGCGGGCAGGGTTCGGGGGTGCTGGCACCTGCGGCACTGTTGCGGCTGCTCATGGCGTCGGCGGCCATGCCAGTTCCGGCCCAGACGCCCCAATCCACCGCGGCGACGCGTGTTTGTCCGCCGGTGCGGTGCTTGGCCCAGGCGTTGAGAAACTCGTTGGCGGCAATGTAGTCCACCTGGCCTGCAGGGCGGGTGACAGTTGATGAGGAGGAGAACAGCACCATCAGTTCGAGGCTGCCGTCCGGGAAGACGGTGTCGAGTGCGCGCAGGCCGCTTACCTTGGGGGCCAGGACCTGGGCGATCTGATCCTCGTCCTTGGCCAGCAGCGGGCCGTCGTTAATGACGCCGGCGCCGTGGATGACACCGGTAAGGGGGCCGTTTGCCGCCTCGGCCGCGTCACGGGCGGCTTGCAGTTCGCCGCTGTTGCAGACGTCGGCGGCCAGTGTCAGCACCTGGCCGCCGAAGGCTTCCTCCAGCGCCATGACCGCTCGGATACGCCGGGCGGTGCGGTTGGCCGGGCTGTGGCTGGCGAGGTGGCGGTCCCAGGCATCGCGCGGCGGCAGCCCTTCGCGGGAGATCAGCGTGATTTTCGCATCGTATTCGCGGATCAGGTCACCGGCGATGGTCAGGCCGATGCCGCCATATCCGCCGGTGATCAGGTAATGCCCGCCCTGTTTGAACGACGGGGTTTCCGGCGCGGGTAGAGGCTGCGGACGCCAGGTGAGTTCAAACCGTTTCCCGCCTCGCCATGCGGCTGAGGTATTGGCAGGCTCGGCCATCAGCTCTTCCAGCAGTCGCGGAGTGATGTCTGCCGCCGCCGGGTTGCGGCGGGCAAAGATGCCCTGCGATACCTGTGGCAGTTCGATGTCGATGGTGGCGCAGCTAAGGCCAGGCAGTTCACGCGGGATGACACCGGCGGGGCCTGCGATCATTGCCTTTTCCGGGTAGGGCAGGGATTCATTGCGGACCTGGGCGGCGCCGGTGGTGAAGACCGTGATATGGGTGCCGCCCGGCAGGTCGGCATTGCCCAGCTCCTGCGCCAGCGCAGTGAGGGAGTGGAACCCCATCTCCAGGTTGCGGTCAAAGAAGGAGGCGCCGGGGCGGAAGGTTTCGGCCTCCGTCACCAGCCAGAAATGGGCGATGCGGTCGGGCAGCATCCCGGCATCGGCCAGATCCGACATAAGCGCTCCATAGGCCGGGCGGCCCTGCTCGGGTGGCAGGATGTATGACTCTGGTGAAAGCTGGGCATAGGTATCGCCTGCGCGCACGCGGGCGACAGTATGGCCTGCGGCCTGCAGCCGGTCTGAGGCGCGGGCGGCGTGGCCGGTCTCATCCTCGAAGATCAGCCAGGTGTGCGGTTCCTGGTCCAGCTCTTGCGTCACGTCCAGGCTGCAGTCGGCCAGTCGCGGGCGCCAAGCAGGGCGGTAGCCCCAATCCTTCAGGTCCTCATGGCGTTCAGGGACCGCCTCTTCTTCCGCCGCGGGTGTGCCCGGTTCGATGAAATAGCGGCTGCGCTGGAAGGCGTAAGTAGGCAGCGGCAGGCGGTTGCGGCGTGCTTCGCCCCAGATCTGCTCCCAGTCGGCCTCGACCCCGCAGGCCCAGAGGCGGCCGATGACGCCGAAGAAGTAGGTGTCGTCCATCACTTGTTGATCGGGGTGGCGCAGGGAGCTGAGCACCTGGCCCGGCTGCACCGCTGGTGACATCTGCGCCAGCGCGCTGAGAGCCTTGCCGGGGCCGACCTCCAGGAACACGCGGTTCGGGGTCTTCGAGAGTGTCTCGATGCAGTCGGCATAGCGCACAGTGTTGCGCAGCTGGCCAACCCAATAGTCGGCGCTGGTGGCTTGATCGGCGGTCAGGGGCGCGCCGGTGCGGTTGGAGATAACCGGCAGGTTCGGTGCCGAGAGACTCAGCGAGCGGATGAAATCGCCATACTCCTGCAGGATGCCGTCAAGCATCCGGGAATGGGCGGCAATGTCGATCTGGATGCGCTGATGTTCCACCTCGCGGGCAGCGAGGTCAGCTGACAGGCGGTCCAGTGCGTCCTGCGGGCCGGAGACAGCGGTGAGCGAAGGCGCGTTGACGCTGGCGATGTCCAGATCGTCACCGATGATTTCTTCAACCTCACCCAAGGGCAGCGCAATGGAGAGCATCCCGCCGGCGGGCACGGTGTCGAACAGCCGCCCGCGCAGGAGAACCAAATCGATGCAATCCTCGAACGATATGACACCGGCCAGGCAGGCGGCGGTGTTCTCACCCATGGAATGCCCAACCAGCGCGGCGGGGTTCACGCCCCAGCTGATCCACAGCTGCGCCAGCGCGTATTCCACGATCATGATCAGCGGCAGCTGCACCGAGGGCTGCTGCAGTGTGGTGTTGGCGGCATCCTCTTCGCCCTCTTCCGGAAGCCATATGGCGCGGATGTCGTAGTCGAGGCTTTTCTGCAAATGGGCCAGCCCGCGGTCCACCCAGTCGGCAAAGACCGGCTCGGTCTCATAAAGGTCGCGCGCCATACCTGCGTATTGCGCACCGCCGCCCGGGAACATGAAAACCACCTCAGGCGCGTCGCCCAATTGATCGTGGGTGAAGACCTTGCGGGAGTCGTTTTCCTCAATCAGGTCAATTGCTTCTGCGGCCGTCTCTGCTACCAGTACCCGGCGCTTGGCAAAGCCGCGGCGGCCTTCCTTCAGCGTAAAGGCCACGTCGGCCAGATCGGCCTCCGGGTTGGCCTTGAGATACTCCGCCAATCCTTGCGTATTGGCGTCCAGCGCGGCTTTGGATTGGCCGGAGACGCAGAGGATCTGGAAGGGGAAATCGCTTTCTTCAGAGGCGGCCCGCTCGGGGGCCTCTTCCAGGATCACATGAGCATTGGTGCCGCCGACGCCCAGCGAGTTGATGCCCGCCCGCCGCGGACCCTTGTGCGGGGTCCAGGGGGTCAGGGCGGCGTTCACTTTGAAGGGCGATGTGTCGAAATCGATGGCCGGGTTCGGAGCCTCGTAGCCCAGTGAGGGCGGGATTTCCTTGTGGTGCAAGGCGAGCGCGGTCTTGGTCAGGCTCGCGACGCCCGCAGCGGTGTCCAGATGGCCGATATTGGTCTTGACCGAGCCGATGCGGCAATAGCCGGTGTCCTGGGTGGTAGCACAGTAGGCATCGGTCAGGGCGGTGACCTCAATCGGGTCGCCCAGATAGGTGCCGGTGCCGTG
>JBFOLS010000454.1:0-2337 GCA_040830225.1 Leisingera sp. | reverse complement strand
TCAACTGCCACCTGAAATCGAAACTGGGCGAGTTCATCAAGCCGCAAGGCGCGCCCTACCCGCCCGAAACCGTGCTGACCGCCTATGACGCGGCAGGCCGGGCGATGGGGGCTCTCAGGGCTGCCCTCAGACGGATGGGCGAGGCCTGGGTGCTGCGGCGCGCGGTGCTGGATGAACTGGAGCAAGGCCGCCCGGTGATGGTGCTGGGCGATTTCAATGACGGCGAACACGCGGTCAGCAGCGAGATCATATCGGGCGAAACGCCGTTTAAGAACTACGCTTGGATGCTGCGCCATGATGCCCAGCACCCCGGCGACCGCTACAGCGACGAAGAAGACGCGCAGATCCGCGAGGCGATCGACCGCGTCCGGCTGCGCTCGGCCGAGAAGATGTTCCTGAAGAAGAGCCTGCGCGATGTGGTCTACACCACCGCTTTTGGCGGCGTGCATGAGAGCATCGACCAGATCTACATGTCGCGCCATTTCGACCCGGATTGGGAAGGCGCCGTGGGCGGGATGCACTATTACAGCGTTTTCAACGACCATCTGACCGACGGCAGCCACCCGGAGGCGCCTTACAACAAGCTGGCGTCCGATCACGGGCAGATCATGGCCCATATGGAGCTCAATGCCTGAGGGGCGCCGGAAAAAGACAAAATCTCCGGCCGGTCTTCATTCTCAAGAAAATTCCCCCGCCCGTGGCAGGCGGCTGGTTTTCACCCGGCCCCGGCGCAGTTAGACTGCCGCAAAACAACGACGAGGCTCTCTATGCAGACCGCAGACCTGGGCGATGTCCAGCTTCACTACCGTATTGACGGGGATCCGGACGGCGCACCGGTTGTCTTTGCCAACTCGCTCGGCACGGATCTGACCGTCTGGGACGCGGTTGTAGAACGGCTGCCCGCCGGCCTGCGCATCATCCGCTATGACAAGCGCGGCCACGGGCTGTCCTCCTGCCCGCCTGCTCCCTACTCCATGGGCGCGCTGGTGCGGGATGCGGAACGGCTGCTGGATCAGCTTGAAGTGCGCGACTGCGTCTTCGTGGGCCTGTCGATCGGCGGCATGATCGCGCAGGGGCTGGCGGTCAAGCGGCTGGATCAGATCCGGGCGCTGGTGCTGTCGAACACGGCGGCCAAGATCGGCACGGCGAAGATGTGGCAGGAGCGGGTTCAAACGGTGCAGGAAAACGGCATCGAAGCGCTGGCAGATGCGGTGATGGAGCGCTGGTTCTCCAAGGGGTTCCGCGCCACGCCGGAACTCCAGCACTGGCGGGACCTTCTGGTGCAGCAGTCCCGCGAGGGGTATGCCGGCTGCTGCGCGGCGATTGCCGGCACCGATTTCTACACACCGACCAGCGGCTTGCGGCTGCCGTGCCTTGGGATTGCGGGAACTGAGGACGGCTCCACCCCGCCCGATCTGGTGCGGGAGACGGTAGACCTGATCCCGGGCAGCCGGTTCCAGCTGATCCGCCGAGCAGGCCATATTCCTTGCGTCGAGCAGCCGGATGAATACGCGCAGCACCTGACCGCCTTCCTGCGGGAGACCGGGCACCTTGGCTGAGTTCCTTCTGGTCCACGGCTCCTGCCACGGAGCCTGGTGCTGGCGCGATGTGCTGCCGGCACTGGAAAAGCGCGGTCACAAGGCCCG
Organism: Leisingera sp.; assembly: GCA_040830225.1. Classification (GTDB taxonomy): domain Bacteria; phylum Pseudomonadota; class Alphaproteobacteria; order Rhodobacterales; family Rhodobacteraceae; genus Leisingera. The sequence continues at coordinate 691 of JBFOLS010000454.1, read as the reverse complement.
CACAATCACCCTACCCGGTCATGGCGACGGGCGGGATCCGGCGGGTGCCACGTTCGACGAAACTGCAAAGGCGGTGTTGGCGGCATCCACTCCGGATACCCTGGTTCTCGGGCACTCCTGGGGCGGCTTTCCGGTTTCAGCAGCAGCAGAAGCCGACCCTGGCAGGATGCGCGGCCTGATCTATCTATGCGCCTATCTGCCTGTTGATGGCATGTCATTGATTGATATGCGCAAGGCCGGACCTCGGCAGACGCTGACCGGCGCCACGGAGAAGAATGCTGCAGGCACCGGTTACGCCTTCGTGCCGGACGCAGTACCGGAACTCTTTTATCATGATTGCCCGGCGGAGGCCGTGCGTTTTGCTATGAAGAACCTCTGCGAGCAGCCGATCCTTCCGCAGGGCACACCCATCCGCCTGACGGCCTGTTTCGGCAAAGTACCGAAAACCTACATCCGTTGCACGGAGGACCGGGTGATCCCGCCTGAGTATCAGGCCCAGATGGCAGCAGGACTGCCGGCAGACCGGGTCCACGACTTGAACACTTCACACTCGCCTTTTTTTGCAGACCCCGAAGGTCTCGCAGATCTGATCGGGCAAATCGCAAAGGACTTCTGATGGCGGGTTCCGTCTTTGACAGCCAGGTATACGGCGATCTTTTCAGCAGCGGCGAGGCCAGCCGCCTGTTCTCCG
>JBFOLS010000453.1:0-2606 GCA_040830225.1 Leisingera sp. | reverse complement strand
CAGATCTATTACGCCTGCCTTGAGGCCGGTCTCAGCTTTAAAATCAGCCAGGGCAACGTCCTGACGCTCTCACCGCCCCTCACCATCAGCCGCGAAGACCTGGCACGGGCACTCCAGATCGTCTCCAACGCCGTCAAAAACGCCGGGCGCTAGGATTGAGCACCAAAGACCGTTTTCCGGCAGCGTGATCCAGGTTGTTTGAGCAGCATGAAGGGGACGTTTCACAGAAGCCCCGGACAGTTTGGTTTCCGGCCTTCCTGGAGCAGTACCCTTCGCCACACATGGTCCCCGCCATGAACCGGGAAATAACGGAACATTGCCCCCTTCCACACTAAGGGCCAATCGCTTCATCTGCATCAGACACTCGGCCGCGCCATTTTTGAGCCCGCAGCTCACGCGGCGAAAGCTGGTATCTTTTCTTGATCAGGCGGGAAAAGTGGTTTGGTGTCTTAAAGCCGGTCTGATACGCGATCTGGCTGATACGCATGCCGGTGTGCTGCAGCAAATACGCGCCCCGGCGCACCCGCAGCCGCCAAAGATACTCCAACGGATTCTCCCCGAAGGCGGCCTTGTACAATCGGTTCAGATGCTGGGGCGACAATCCAGACACTTCGGCCAGGACGGGGGTTGTGACTGGTCCGCTCAGGTGCTCTTCGATGTAGCGCCGGACCAACTGGACCTGCCGGGGCACCTCGGCGGCGGTTGTCTCCAGTGTCTTGCGCACCAGCAGCTCCTCAAGTACCGCAATGCCCAAAGCTGACGAAAAACTCCGCATCTCACCGTAGATGTCCGCCGGGATGTCTGCGCCGATTTTCATCAAAGATGCGGCTGCGGGCGACACCTGCATCGGGCCGCAAGAAGGGACGATTGCGGCAATCCGCGCTGCGTCCAGACCGCCCGAGATATACTGGCACCACAGTACATTGCACATGCTTGCCGGCCCATAGCGGTATTCCAGGGTGTGCTGTGAGGCAACCAGCGCAATGCCGGGGGAGGACAGCTGGAAAGACTTTCCGTCGCTGCGGATCTCGACGTGTCCGGTTCGAAGGTAGACGGCTTCAAGCTGAAACCCGGTCATCGGCCCGAAAACGTCTCCCTCCCGGTAGGTGCTTTCTCCGAAGGCAAAGGCGGCATCAGAACCCACTAAATTCGAAATGGACAGGTTGCTTGAATTGACGCTCATCTAGGGCTCCACACCGATTCAGCAAGTTAATTTGGCAATTGTCTGCAGTTCTGGCAATCCTGACCGGCTGCCGCCGGGAATTTTGAAATCGTCACATTCGTTTGAGACAAGTAATCACTCTGCGAGATACGATAATCACATTGAGAAACGGCCCCCTCCCGCCGACAGTTTAGGAAAACGGGAGAACAATATCGTGGACATCAGAGAACTGATCCGGGCCGGACATGGCGACATCAAAGCCGATTTGGTTGTAACCAATGGCCAGCTGATCAATGTGGCTTCCTCCTAAATCTATCCGGCGGAAGTTGCGATCAAGAACGGGCACATTGTGGCCATCGGCGATGTAGAGCACTGCAAAGGGCCGCAGACGCAATATCACGACGCCGGCGGCCGCTATCTGGCACCTGGCATGATCGACGGCCATCTGCATGTGGAATGCTCGAAGCTGTCGGTTTCCAGCTTTGCCGATCTTGTCGTGCCCTATGGCACCACTTCAATCGTGTCAGGGCTGGATGAGATCCTGGTGGTTTCCGGTCTGGAAGGCGTGCGGCATTTCCTGGATGAGGCGAATGCCGGCCCGATGACCATTCACTGGGGCGCGCTCTGCAAGACGCCCTACACGATGCCGCGTTCGACCGTGAACCACTACTTCAGCCCGGATGATCACCGCGCCACCCATGACTGGCCTGAATGCATCGGCATCTGGGAAACCGTGCGCGAGTTCATCCAGGAAGAGGACGATCACGTCATCGAGGCACTGGAGATTGCCCGCAAGAACAAGCTGCCGGTCTTCGGCTGTTCGCCGATGTGCAAGGGCTCGAAACTGGCCGGCTACGCCAGTGCAGGCATCCGCCTGGATCATGAATGCTATGAGGTGACCGAAGCGCTGGAGAAACTGCGCAACGGCATCTTCATGCTGATCCGGGAAAGCTCGATCAGCCACTTCCTGGAAGAAAACATCCAGCTGGCCACCAAATACACGCCCGACGCGGCGCACCGGATCAGCTTCTGCACCGATGACGTGGTGGCCACCGATGTTCTGAAGCGCGGGCACCTCGACAATATGGTGCGGATGGCCATTGCCGCCGGGGTCTCGCCGATGGAGGCGATCCAAATGGCGACGATCAACAGTGCTGTGGCCTGCCAGATCGACCATAAGGTCGGGCTGATCGCGCCGGGCCGCCAGGCAGATATCCTGATTGTGGACAGCCCCGAGAGCTTCAATGTCCAGCAGGTGATCGCCAAGGGCAAGTTTGTGGCGCAGGACCGCAAGATACTGGAACCCGCGGCCCGTCCCGAGCGTCCCGCGTTTTTGACCGAAACCATGAAGGTGGCCCCTGTCACCGCTGAAGACCTGCAGATCCGCACCGATGCGAAGGCGGTCAACGTGCTGTCGATGAACATGTCGAAAGATGTGCCCTTT
>JBFOLS010000452.1:0-5601 GCA_040830225.1 Leisingera sp. | reverse complement strand
CGGTTCTCCTAAAGTGTATGCCGAAGGCAAAAGGCCCCTCGCCGATGGTGAATTCACCATACTCACTCTCTTCACGGAAACTCCATTCGCGGTCTGAATAGGAGATTTTCAAACTTTCCTGAACATTAGCCTTGAACAGTGAATCGGGAGCGGAGATGGTGCGCTGATAAGTAATTGAAACCGGGCTGCCCGTGCCGACCTCTTCAGCGCCGAGACCAAGGCGGGTATAGGTCCACCGCGGCAGGTCGCTGATGAGACTGACACGCGCTCCGTTCTCATGCACCGCCAGAACAAGATCCGCCGCAATGCGGGCGCGGTACAGCTGATCCGCTGAACACAGCGTTGCTGCATCTTCCGTTTCCTCCTGTCCGCCCTCGGTCCAGGAATAGATCAGATCCTCTTTCAGCAGCGGAAAGAACTCCCGGGCAATCAGCGCATCCAGTTCAGGTGAGGGGATTGCGGAGATTTCATAGCTGCGCTCATCCAGTGACTGGATTAGCAGATCCTCCGAAGCAGTGGCTGCAGCGGCGGAGGACAGGCTTAAGCAAAAGGCGAGAAAGAATGTACCGCGCAAACGAGGGCTCCGGCTAACCAGTGGTCAAAATTCAGCTGGAGTCTACAGCGCCGTTGCACCCGCAGCAGCAACACCTGCAATGTCTGCACCGGCTCCTGCTTCTTTCTGGTCAAAAATACTCCGGGGGAGCCGCCGCAGGCGGCGGGGGCAGCGCCCCCTTCCGCGCTCTATTCCTTGCCGGACCGCCATTCTTTCCACGCCAGGTAGGTATTGGCGCCAAGCGAGGCAAAGGGTTCCGGCGGCAGTTTGGGCGGCATCGGCTGCGCAAGGAAATGGCTGGCGATCTTCGATCCCCCCTGAACAACCAGTTCCGCCGCACCCATGCCCTGCAGAGTGCCGCGGGCGATACCGAGGCCGTTCTGGCAGCAGGCGGAATAAACGCCCTGGTCCAACTCGCCAAAGGCCGCCGATCCGTTGCGGCTGAGGCACAGCATGCCGGCCCAGCGGTGCTCCATCCGCACGCCCTCCAGATGCGGAAACCGCTCTTTGAACTTGCGGTCATGCACCCAGCCGGCATTGCGCAGCCGCATATTGCTGGTCTCGATTGTGGGGTGGAAGCTGGAACAGGTGCGGACCAGGATACGGTCGCCGTAAGAGCCGGATATCCGCCGCACGGATGTTCCCATCGGATCCGCAGGCGTCACTGACCAGCGCGCCTCGCCGCCCAGCCGCTGGATCTGCTCCGGCGTCAGCCGCTCGGTCATCGAGGCATAAAGGCAGATATGCATCAGGCGGCGCTGGTAGAAGCCGAAGCTTTCCAGGTGCCCGTTGTTGGCAAGGATGACAGAGCCGGTTGTCACGCGCCCCTTCAGGCTTTTCACCACCCAGCCATTGCCCTGTTTTTCGAACCCGGTGACGGGGGAGTTCTCGAAAACACTGATCTGTCCGGCCAGATGTGATGACAGCACCCGGATATAGGCGGCGGGCTGAATCATCACCGTGCCCGGCGCATAAAGGCCCGAGGTGTAATGCGGGCTGCCCGTCAGTTCCTGCATTTCAGCTTGCGAATAAAGCGTGTGGGGCTCCCCCAGCCGCTCCAGATGGGCGGCGAAATCGCGGTTGTGCCGGTCGCCTGCCCGGGTAGCGGCGGCATTGATCTTGCCCGCTGGGTCAAACATCTCCTGCGCCAGGGCGCCGTCTTCGGCCACGCCCTTGGCAAAGGCAATGGCCTTGCGGTTCATCGCAATGGCTGCCCGGTCAGCCTCCAGCGCGTCGCCGGCGTAGTTGTCCGAAGCCAGATCATGGGGCAGGTCAATCATGAAGCCGGAATTGCGCCCGGCCGAGCTTTCGGCAAATTGGCCGGCTTCCAGCACCGCAACCTTCAGCGACGGGTCCAGCTGATGCAGGCGGCGGGCTGCCGACAGGCCCGCGAATCCGCCGCCGATGATGGTGACATCGGCAGTCAGGTTACTTTCCAGCACCGGCAGCGCGGCCTGCGGCGGCAGGATGGCATTCCATCCCGCCGCGCCGGTCTGGCGGGGCAGTCTTTTGGCGTCGTAACGGCTCAATCCACGGCCTCGTCGGCATCATCGGCCAGGTCGATCCAGATGGTTTTCAGCTGGGTGTACTGGTCGTGGGCGTGGACCGAGTTGTCGCGGCCGCCAAAGCCCGACTGCTTGAAGCCGCCGAAGGGGGTCGAGATATCGCCCTCGCCAAAGCTGTTCACCGTGACGGTGCCCGCACGCAATTGACGGGCGCCGCGGATGGCGCGTTTGGCATTGGCGGTGAAGATCGACGCGCACAGCCCGTATTCGGTGTCATTGCCGACCTCAATCGCCTCGTCAAAGCCGGAGACCTCGATCACCGACAGAACCGGGCCGAAGATTTCTTCGCGTGCCAGCAGCGCGTTGTTATCCTCGACCTCGACCACGGTTGCCTCGACAAATCCGGCCTCGGCCTTGCCGCCGATTACCACTTTTTCTGCCTTCTCCAGGTAGGAGCAGACTTTGGTGTAATGGCCTTCGCTGACCAGCGCGCCCATGCGGGTTTCCGGGTGCAGCGGGTCGCCGATGTTCCACTGTTTGGCGTGATGCGCGATGCGCTCCAGCAGCTCTGCCTTGACGTCCTTGTGCACGATCAGGCGGGACGAAGCCGAGCAATTCTCGCCCATGTTCCAGAAGGCGCCGTTGACCAGATGCTGGGCCACGCGGTCCAGGTTTTCGGCGTCGTCCATGACGATGGCGGGGTTCTTGCCGCCCATCTCCAGCACCACTTCCTTGGCGTTGGATTCGGCCGAGTAGGTCAGGAATTTCTTGCCGGTCACGGTCGAGCCGGTGAAGGAGACCATGTCGATGTCCATGTGGCGGCCAATCGGTTCACCCACGTCACCGCCGCCGCCGGGCACGATGTTCAGAACACCGGCCGGAACCCCGGCCTCGGCCGCCAGTTCGGCCACCCGCAGCGCGGTCAGGGTGGTTTCCTTCGCTGGTTTCACCACCAAGGAGCAACCTGCCGCCAGCGCCGGGCCGATCTTCCAGGCCAGCATCAAAAGCGGGAAGTTCCAGGGCAGCACCAGGCCAACCACACCGATCGGCTCGCGCACCCCCATGGCGATGTGATCGTCCGACGCCGGCGCCACCTGATCATAGATCTTGTCGATCGCCTCGGCGTGCCACTTCAGGCAATGGATGGTCTCCGGCACATCGACGGTTTCGCAGTCATAGATCGTCTTGCCGCTGTCGATGCTCTCCATCACCGCCAGTTCGCGGGCGTTGCGGGTCATCAGCTTGCACAGGCGGATCAGAACATCTTTGCGCTCGGAGGGGTGCAATTTCGACCAGCGGCCGTCGTCAAAGGACTCGCGTGCCTTTTCCACCGCAAAGTCGACGTCTTCAGCACCGCAGGCCGCAATATCGGCCAGCTTTTCGCCGGTGGCCGGGTTCAGCGTTTCAAAGGTCTTGCCCGAGGCCGCGGGGCAGAATTTGCCGTCGATGAAGGCCGCCGTTGGCAGATCCAGGCCGGCCGCGATGGATTTGTATTCGTCGTGAGTAAGCAGCGACATGGATCAGCCCTCCGCCTGGATATCTGCGATTTTCTGTTTCAGCACCCGCACAACCTGTTCCAGCGCGCGTTTGTCGTCCTTGTTCAGTCCGGTCAGCGGCGCCCGCATAGCGCCTGCGTCAAAGCCGTTCATGGTGACGCCGTGCTTGATGGTCTGGATGAACTTGCCGCCCTGCTCCAAGACCCGCATCAAGGGCAGCATCGCCGACATGATCCGGCGGCCCTTGGCGAAATTGCCCTCGACCACGCAGGCGTTATACAGCGCCACGTGCTCTTCCGGCAGGAAGTTTGAGCCGCCGCAGACCCAGAAGGGTGCGCCCCAGGCAAAGAACTCCAGCGCCTGGTCGTCCATGCCGCATCCCAGCTGGATGTGCGGATAGTCGCGCGCCAGCAGGTGCACCCGGTTGATATCGCCCGAGCTTTCCTTGATGCCGCAGAAATTGCGCGAGCGGCAGACCCGGTCGAGGAATTCCTCGCCCATCATGGTGCCGGTGCGGTGCGGGTAGTTATACAGCATCACCGGCAGATCGGCCGCCTTGTCGATGGCCAGTGCATTGAGCGCGTTTTCGCGGTCGGTCGGGACCGAATAGGCGGGGCTCGCCAGCAGGATGCTTTCGGCGCCCAGCTTGGCGGCGCCTTCGGCCAGAGCAATCGAGTCCGGCGTGCGCATGGCGCCGGTGCCAACCACCAGCGGCAGCTTGCTGTGCTCGCGGGTGAACCGGGCCAGCTCCAGCCGTTCCTCGACGGTCTGGGCATAGTTCTCGCCGGTCGAGCCGCCCGAGATCAGGCCGTGCACGCCGCTCTTGATCAGATAGTCGATCACTTGGGCCAGGGCGTCCCAGTTGACGCTGCCGTCCTCGTGATAGGGCGTCACCACAGGGGTGTAGATCCCTTCAAACTTGAAAATAGGGGTCATCTGCGTCCTCATGCAGGGGTTTTGCGCGCCACCGTCCCCAGCGGCAGGTCAAGCCCGGCGGGCATGACAAACAGCTCGATCTGGTCGCGCGACAGGTTCCAATGGTCGATGGCCAGCTGCCCCGCCGCCGCCTCGTCGCCGGCCTCGATGGCGGCGATGATGGCGTCGTGCTGGGAACTGGCCTCGCCCAGGTTCTCCGCCATCTGGCGGTCCTGGGGGCGGTAGAAGGTCATGCCGATGCGGGCATGATCAATCAGCAGGCGCTGAAAAGACGGGGCGAGGTAGATGTTGTCGGCCATCTCGCCGGTGATCTCGTGAAAGCGGTTGTTGGCCATCGCCCGGTCGGCGCCCGAGCCCGAGCGCAGCGCTGCTTTGAAGGTTTCTTGCGCCTCCTTCAGCTCTGCGACTTGCTCGGGCGTGGCGTTCTTGGCCGCCAGCTGCAGCACCGCGCCATACATCATGGGGGCGGCCAGAAAGAAGTCCCTTAGGGTCATATGCGACATTTCGCTGACCCGTGCGCCGCGGTTTTCCCGCAGATCGACATAGCCTTCGCCCGCGAGTTGCCGCAGCACTTCGCGCAGCGGTGTGCGCGACAGTTCGAACTCTTCCGACAGCTTCGATTCGTCGAGATCGGCGCCCGGCCGCAAGGCAAGCGTCATGATGGCCGTTTTCAGGTGGCCATATAGCTCTGCCTTTCTGCGTTTGGACGCGTCTTTCATTCAACTCTCCATCGTTGCCTGTGAACCTGTCCGGCCAAGATGGCCCGGCTTTTCCGGTTCGGCAACCTCATTGCTCAAATTGTGTTAGTAGAAAATACAAATTGTGTACAGAGAAAAAATGTGCTGTATGCGAGTCGAATTCTGAAGGGGGAGAGACAGGTGACGACGCAACCTGATGACGCCGTGATCGACTGCCGCAATCTGTGGAAGATCTTTGGCCGCCGTGCGGACGAGGCGATGAAAGCCGTGCAGGAGCAGGGGCTTGGCAAGCTGGAAGTACGCGACCGCTTCGACTGTGTGGTGGGGGTGCAGGATGCGACCTTTACTGTCGGACGGGGGGAGATCTTCTGCATCATGGGGTTGTCCGGGTCCGGCAAATCAACCTTGATTCG
>JBFOLS010000451.1:0-5910 GCA_040830225.1 Leisingera sp. | reverse complement strand
CGCCGCCCCCGCCGCCGGTCGAGCACGTCTGGCATATCGCGGTGGATGGCCAGACCTCCGGCCCGTTTTCCAAGGCCCGGATGGGACGGATGGCACAGGAAGGCTCGCTGACCCGGGAAACCCATGTCTGGACCCCCGGCCAGGACGGCTGGAAACGCGCGGGCGACGTGATGGAGCTGGCACAGCTCTTCACCATCCTGCCGCCGCCCCCGCCGCCGCCTCCGGCCGGCTGATCTGCTCCGAATAATTCTAACCTCTGCTGCAAGACAGGCTTGCTCCCGTGACCATGCCCCCGCCGCCGCCCTCTTCTGCGGCCTCCAACAATGAAGAGAGCCACCGCTTTCCCTGCGAACAATGCGGCGCGGATTATTCCTATGATCCCGCAAATGGCACCCTGACCTGCAGCCATTGCGGCCATACCGACAGCATCCGCAGCGGCCCCTGGACCGGAGGCGCTCTGCAGGAGCTGGATTTCCGTGCTGCGGTGGCCGAACAGCTGCCGGAGGCGGAGATCGAGGTGACCCGGGTTTCCGCCTGCCCCAATTGCGCGGCGCAGGTTGAGTTCGACCCGGATACCCATGCCAAGGAATGCCCTTTCTGCGCCACTCCGGTGGTCACCGGCACCGGCGAGAACCGGCACATCAAGCCCAAAGGCGTAATGCCCTTTGCCGTGGCCGAGCGCGAGGCGCACAAGGCAATGAGCACTTGGCTGGGGCGGCTGTGGTTCGCGCCGAACGGGCTCAAGGAATATGCACGCAAAGGGCGGCGGATGCAGGGCATTTATGTGCCCTTCTGGACTTATGACGCCCAGACCCGCAGCGCCTATTCCGGCCAGCGCGGCACCGTCTATTACGTGACCGAAACCTATCAGCAGGATGGCGAGACGAAGACGCGGCAGGTGTCCAAGGTGCGCTGGACGCCAGCCTCGGGCCGGGTGCAGCGGTTCTTTGACGATGTGCTGGTGCTGGCTTCGAAAAGCCTGCCCAAACGGTATACCGAGGCGCTGGAGCCCTGGGATCTGTCGCAGCTTGAACCTTATCAGCCGCAGTATCTGGCTGGCTTCCGGGCCGAAGCCTATACGGTTGATCTGGAGGGGGGCTTTGCCGAGGCCGGGCAGAAGATGGACCGGGTAATTGAGCGCGACGTGCGCTTTGACATCGGCGGCGACCGCCAGCGGATTGCCCGTATCGACACCAAAGTCTCGGAAGTGACCTTCAAGCATATCCTGCTGCCGGTGTGGCTGGCCGCCTACAAGTACCGCGGCAAGACCTACCGGTTTGTGGTCAATGGCCAGTCCGGCCGGGTGCAGGGCGAGCGGCCCTATTCAGCGTGGAAAATTGCCTTTGCCGTACTTCTGGCCCTGGCCATTGGCGCAGGCATCGCGCTGGTGGCCAGCCAGCAATAGCGCCCTTAATTGCGGAAGGGGGAGCAGCCTCCCCCTTCCTGAACCGGCCGGTTCCTTTCCCCGGTTCTGAGCCGGAACCTGCGCGGCGTCCCTGTCAGCTTTTGCTGATCTCGATCTTGCGGGCTGTCTCAGGCTGTTCCAGCGCCTTCTTCGGCACCGCGATATGCAGCACGCCGTCCTCCATCCGGGCGGCAGCCGCCTGCCCGTCTGCATCCTCGGGCAGACGGAAAGACCGGCGGAAGGCGCCGTACTGGCGCTCGCTGAAGTACCAGGTGTCGCCTTTCTTCTCGGATTGCGTCTTTTTCTCACCGCGGATTGTAAGGACTCCGTTATCCACGGTCAGATCAACGTCCTCCAAGGCAACGCCCGGAAGCTCCATCGCGATGTCATAAGCTTCCTTGCCCGAGGAAGCCTCGGTTGCCGGGGTGAGCCAATCTGCCAGCCGCGTCCCGAAGCTGCGGAAGGGATCGTAAAGCGACGGCCAGAAGCCGCCGTGTTCGGTTTTTTCGACCATTGTTCAGCCTCCTTTCTTCTTGCGCCCCATTTTACCCCTGACGCTGCGGCACCGCTTTGATCAGGCGCAAGCGCAGCGCTTGCACAGCGGGATTTCAAACGCCAGTCTGGCGGCCAGCCGCCAGAAGGAAATGAACGTGACGCCTGATCTTCAAAGCCTGGACACCTTGTATGCCGCCCGCCACAGCTGCCGGGCCTTCCGCCCGGATCCCGTGCCGCGGGAGATTATCGAAGACATCCTGCGCTGCGCTCAAAAGGTGCCTTCCTGGTGCAACGCACAGCCCTGGAAGGTGACGCTGTGCAGCGGAGCGGAAACAGACCGGCTGCGCGCGGCCTTGCTGCAGGCTGCGCAGAACGGCGGCCACAGCCCCGACCTGGAATTCCCCGCAGGCTATAGCGCAGAGTACCAGCAGCGCCGCCGGGACTGCGGCTGGGCGCTGTATGAGGCAGTCGGGGTCGAAAAGGGAGACCGGGCCGGTTCCGCCCGGCAGATGATGGAAAACTACCGGCTGTTTGGGGCTCCGCATTGCGCGATCCTGTCCTCGCCCGCCGAGCTTGGGCCCTATGGCGCGATGGATTGCGGCGGATTTGTCGCCGCCTTCACACTGGCAGCCCAGGCTGCCGGGATTGCCAGCATACCGCAGGCCGCGGTTGCCTCCTTTGCCCCTTTGCTGCATGAGCTGCTGGACATCCCAGAAGACCGGGTCATTCTCTGCGCCATTTCCTTTGGCTACAGCGATGCGGATCACCCGGCCAACAGCTTCCGCACCGGCCGGGCAGCCCTTGGGGAATTCACCGACTGGCGCGGCTGAAACTGAAGAAGGACAAGATAACATGCGGGCATTGATACAGCGGGTCAGCGAAGCCTCGGTCACGGTGGACGGAGAGATCATTGGAGAAACCGGCCCGGGCCTGCTGGTTCTGATCTGCGCCATGCAAGGCGACAGCGAAGCCCAGGCTGATCATCTGGCAGCCAAGATTTCGAAGCTCCGGATCTTCAAGGATGAGGCCGGCAAGATGAACCGTTCGGTCCTGGACACCGGCGGCAGCGCGCTGGTGGTCAGCCAGTTCACCCTGGCTGCAGACACCCGCCGCGGCAACAGGCCGGGGTTTTCCGCCGCGGCTGCGCCGGCTGAGGGCGAGCGGCTTTATGAGTATTTTGCCGGCCGGCTTTCCGGGCTGGGCGTGAGAACCGAAAAAGGCAGGTTCGGTGCCGACATGAAAGTCCGGCTTCTGAATGACGGTCCCGTCACGATCTGGATGGATACCGAGGACGCCTGATCCCTTCTGCCAAGCCCCCCGGCATGGTTTCCGCGGCGGCATGCACGGTCTGACGCAGGCATGACGCAGCGGAACATAGGCCCCCTGTGCCGGATACGGCATCGGTGACGTTTTTCGGCAAGGAAGCATCGATTCTGTTGATGTCGGGACCGGTTTTGCTGCCTTTCCGGCAGATTCATAAAAAATCCGTCATTTCCCGGCACAAAAATTTCTTGTCGCATTCCAGATGTTTTTTTGATTTACAATCCGCATCGGACCCAAAAACGGCACCTTACCTTAAAAAGGCGACAACCTTTCACAGGTGCTTAAGAGCGCGTGCGCTGCCTTGCCGGAGGTTTCGCGAATAACGCTTGCGAGGCTGCAGCAAATCGGCAAATCTTGAACCACCAATCAAAAAACAGGTGCCCGCAGCACCACAACCAATCGGGAGAACTCTATGAACAGACACATGCAGTATCTGGCCAGCCAGGCTGCGGCAGGCAAACTGTCGCGCCGTGACTTCCTGGGCAAAGCCGCCGCATTGGGCTTTACCGCTGTTTCCGCAAACCTTCTGCTGTCCACCGCAGCCAAGGCTGCAGGCCCGCAAAAGGGCGGCACCATCCGCCTCGGCCTGCAGGGCGGCTCCACCACCGACAGCCTGGACCCGGCGCTGGTCACCAATACCGTTGGCCTGATGGTCACCCGCCTGTGGGGTGAAACGCTGGTTGAGCTGGCCGACGACGGCGGCATCGAAGGCAAGCTGGCAGAAAGCTATGAAGCCTCTGCCGACGCCCGCACCTGGACCTTCAAACTGCGCTCCGGCGTGACCTACTCCAACGGTCAGAGCGTCACCGCCGATGACGTGGTCAAGACCATGGAGCGCCACAGCGGCGAGGACACCAAGTCCGGCGCCCTGGGCATTATGCGCGGCATCAAGGACGTGCGCGCGGACGGCGACAGCGTTGTCTTCGAACTGGACAGCCCGAACGCCGACCTGCCCTATCTGCTGGCCGATTATCACCTGATCGTTCAGCCCAACGGCGGCAATGACGATCCGGCAGCTGCGATCGGCACCGGCCCCTACATCATGAAATCCGCCGACATGGGCGTGCGTTTCGTGGCCGAGAAAAACCCGAACTACTGGGGCGATCTGGGCAACGCGGACACCGTGGAAATCATCGTCATCAACGACGACACCGCCCGCGTTGCGGCGCTACAGTCCGGCCAGGTGGACGTGATCGACCGTGTCCCGCCGCGTACCGCAAAACTGGTGGACCGCGCACCGAACATCACCGTGCATTCGACCTCTGCGGCCGGCCACTATGTGTTCATCATGCACTGCAACACCGCGCCGTTCGACAATAACGATGTGCGCCTGGCGCTGAAGTACGGCATGAACCGTCAGGAAATGGTCGACAAGATCCTGAACGGCTATGGCACCGTGGGCAACGACACCCCGATCAACGCCTCCTACCCGATGTACACCGAGCTGGAGCAGCGCGAGTTCGATCCGGACAAAGCGATGCACCACCTGAAGAAGGCGGGTCACGACGGCTCGATCCTTCTGCGGACCTCGGACAACTCCTTCCCGGGCGCGCCGGATGCCTCCGCCCTGTTCCAGCAGTCGCTGTCCAGCGCCGGCATCAAGCTGGACGTCAAGCGCGAGCCGAATGACGGCTACTGGTCGGAAGTCTGGAACGCCAAGCCGTTCTGCACCAGCTACTGGGGCGGCCGTCCGACCCAGGACCAGATGTTCACCACCGCCTACCTGTCGACCGCGGACTGGAACGACACCCGCTTCAACAACGAGCAGTTCGACCAGATGCTGGTGGCGGCACGCGGCGAGCTGGACGTTGCCAAGCGGACGCAGATGTATGCCGATATGTCGACCATCCTGCGCGACGAAGGCGGCCTGATCTGCCCGATGTTCAACGACTTTGTTGAAGCAACCACAGACAAGGTCGACGGCTTTACCGCAGGCATCCCGGGGCAGGTTCTGATGAACGGCTATGCAGCCAGCAAGCTGTGGGTCAAAGCCTAATATGTCTCCGATCGTAAAACTCCTGGCTCAGCGCATCGCGCTGAGCCTCCTTCTTTTGCTGCTCATCTCAGTGGTGATCTTCGCCGGCACGATCGTTCTGCCGGGCGACGTCGCTCAATCGATCCTGGGTCAGTCGGCAACGCCGGAGGCACTGGCCAACCTGAGGGCTGAGCTGGGTGTGAACGATCCTCCCGTACAACGCTATTTTGCCTGGCTCTTCGGCGCCATGCAGGGCGACCTTGGCACCGCGCTGACCAGCGGCCAGGATATTGCCCAGGCTCTGAGCAGCCGTTTCTGGAACACCCTGTTCCTCGCCTTCTGGGCTGCCGTTGTTGCGGTTCCGCTGGCGATTTTCCTGGGTCTGCTTGCCGTCCGTTTCAAGGACCGCTGGCCCGACAAACTGATCTCGGCCGTCACTCTGGCCTCGATCTCTATCCCTGAATTCCTGATCGGCTACGTGCTGATGTACTTCATCGCGGTGCAGCTGCGCTGGTTCCCGTCGGTGGCAATGGTCAATGACGGCATGAGCCTGTTTGAAAAGCTGAACGCCATCGCCTTGCCGATCGCCGTGCTGCCCCTGGTGGTGCTGGCGCATATGATGCGGATGACCCGTGCGGCCATCCTCAACGTGATGCAGTCGGCCTATATCGAAACCGCCGAGCTGAAGGGCCTCAACGCCTTCCAGGTGATT
>JBFOLS010000450.1:0-3462 GCA_040830225.1 Leisingera sp. | reverse complement strand
TTGGAGTGATCCAATAGAGAAGTGCCAGGATCCCTTGGATACCCTGCTCACCCTTCACATGTTTCCAGACGAAATAGCACAATAGCCCAGCGGCCAATCCTGCAAACAGTTGCCGCCCGAGCAGACCCATGACGACAGGGAGCAGCCCCGCCACGGCCTCATCAGCAGGCACGATAAAGAACTGAGGCGGGTCTTGCAGCCTTTGTTCCACTTTGACGACGTTGCTCATGACACTTCCTTCCAGAGGGTGCTTCCCGCGCCGAGAAGGCACGGGAAGCCAATCCAGATTACTGAACGGTGGACGCGGCGGCCGGAACTTCTACAGCCGACAGTTCCAGCATTCCGGTGTCGGCGGTGACACCGCCGAGGCTTGTCACGGTCTGTAGGCCGTAACCCAGGAAGAGCGCAACGCCCACGGCAATGGCAACCTGGTTCCAGCGGCCAGTCACCGCCAAGGTGATGCCGCCGATGATGATCGAAACGATCATGATCAGATAGCCACCGGCGCCTTCGACGATGGTTTGCAGATCCTGGCCAGCAGCATAGAAGCCTGCCTCCACGCCGGAGTCTGAACCGGCGGCCATCGCGCCGGTGCCAATTACTGCAAGCGCAGCAGCTGCGGTTGCAAGTTTCAGGGTCTTCGAAAAGTTCATATTTGGGGTCCTTTCAGTTTAAGTGGATGCACGAGGGACACCACGCAGCGCGAACCGCGGGATGTCGCTCTTTGCAGGGCGGTTTTTTGGGATTGTGAGTGGTGGGCGCTAAGTGGAGAGGCTAGTGCCGTTCTACCAAGCACGAGGCTGCAACAGGGTGTGTGTTCAGCCTTTGAACCGTGTCGGGTGTGCGCTAGAGCTTAGGTTTGATTGTTCATAGAAGGGTGAAGCCTGAGTGATGGGAGACAAGTAAGGGTTGTCAGTGCCTATTGCTTAGACAATTTGACACACGCGCAAAAGCTGCCAATCTGACCCCGGTTAAAACGGCGTAGATTCTGCCAAATACATATATTTTCAAATACTTGTACTGAAATCACTCCCTATTTTTGTGTAGGATGGATCAGCAGCTATTCTTCCCGCTTGGCGTGCGTTACCTAAGGGCACTATGCTCTTGGAAATTTGGATTTCTGCCATGTCAGCGTTGCTTCCGTTCTCCCACTGCCTGAATCCTGCCTCTGGCGAAGTCCAGAATTTTCTTCGCCGTGCAGAACAGGACGTCCGAGGTGCCCGCGGGATCTCCGGTTCAACAGCAGAACTTTTGGATGAAATAGAAACAACTGCGTCCCTGGATGTGCTCCGCCATCAGATCACACCTTTGATCAGTCAGTGTTTTGATGCTGACCATACAATCTACCACGTAATATGCAGTTCCGGGCAACAGTTCGGGTGGGGCACCTACCCCCCAGAATGGGTCACCCGATACCTCGAACAAGGGTACACAAGAGTCGATCCTGTGATCCGGCGCAGCTGGAATTGCTTCCACCCAGTTGATTGGAAGCGCCTGGATTGGTCTCATGTGTCTGTGAGGAAGTTTATTGCAGACGCGCAAGCGCACGGTATCGGAGATCAGGGAATCTCAATCCCTATACGCGGCCCTCATGGCCAGTTTGCTGTGTTCTCGGTCAACAAGTCCTGCAACGACGAAACCTGGCTTGAGTTCACCAGCCAGCGGACCAGAGATCTGATCCTGACAGCGCATGCCTTTAATGCAAAAGCCTTGCAATTGCAGCCGGAACTGGTTCCTCCGGCTATCCCTTTGCTCAGAAGGCGGGAGGTCGATGCTCTGGCTTTGCTGGCCAAGGGATGCAGCCGGGCGGAAGCGGCAGTTAGATTGGGAATTTCAGAAAGCACGCTGCGGACTTACATCGAAACAGCGCGGAGCAAGCTTTCCGCGGCGAACACAACTCAGGCTGTGGCGATTGCCGCGAGCCGGGGACTGATTGTAGTTTGAGCTTTGGTTTTCATAGGAGTGGCAGATGGCAGGATGTTGCTTTAGGCTATTCATCCCTGCTGCTAGACAACTCTGCATCCGGCCGTAACGACATTGGGATCTTCGGTGTTTGGAACTGACACTAGCTGAATTCAACTGCCTCGGCACCGCAGAGGGTGTTAACCCGCGCCCACTCCTATCTGGCGAGAGAAAACCACACGAAATCTACCAAGCTTGTGCAGTGCATGTTTTTTAACCTCCCCGTATTCCTGGCCGGGAGGTCTTGCATGTGATGTCAAAGCCCCCTGATGCCAGCCGCTAGAGCAGATCGAACAGGCGGCCCGGCACATTGCCTTGCCGGGGGAGCCCAAGCGCCCGCATCACCGCAAACATCATCGCCTGATTGGACGTCACCACCGGCTTGCCAAGCGCTGCTTCGATCCGGTCGACCGCCTCAACCGAGCGCATGTCGGTGCAGCTGAGCACAATCGCCTGGGCTTCCGGGTGGTCGGCCTGGCAAGCGAGGTCAAAGACCTCGTCCGGGGTAAGCTCTCCCTGGCCGTAATTACCCAGCTCGCGGCCCACATCTGCGCATTTCACCGTAGCGATCTGGTTTTGCGCCAGGAACTCCATCGCCTGTTCGTTGATCTCGCCGAGATAGGGCGAGGAGAAGCCCACCTTGGTTGCACCCAAAGCTTTGATCGCCTCAACCAGCGCGCCCGCGGCAGTAAAGGACAGCGCGCCGGAGCCTGCCTTGATGTCCTGTGCCAGCTGCTCGTCAAAGCCCGGCCCGTGGGTGAGCGTGGCCGAGGTGCAGCCGTAGAGCACCACATCGGGGCGCACGCCCGAAATCATCCTGAGATCCTGGCTGATGTCCGACGCCCCCAGCCCCGCCATCTGGTCGGAGCCGGGGATTTCGTCCACGTCGTAACCGCCCATGCGCTGGAAATGCACCGTAGTGTCCGGACAGCGCATCAGCATCATGTCCGGCTCCAGGTTGGTGTTGGTGAAGGGCACCAGAACACCGATCTTGGCGCGGGTGCGGGTCTCATAGGTCATCTGAGCACTCCTTTCAGCACCGCCAGGGCGCGGTTCATGATCTCCTGGCTGCAGATGGTGGCGCGCAGGCAGTCGGTGAGGCCATAGCCGCCCATGGCACGCATCAGCAGTTTTTCAGCCCGCAGCGCAGTGTCCGCCGCCTGCGCCTGCTCCGCAGAAGCAAAACGCATTAGTACGAAGTTGGTGTGGCTTTGCGGTACTGCCAGCCCCAGCGCCCGGCAGCCTTCGGCAAAACCGTCCCGGATGGCCGCGGTCTTGGCCACCACATCCTGCATATGCGCCTGATCCCGCTTCGCCGCGGCTGCCATGGCCTGCGACGGAATGGAGATGTTGTTGGGGTTCAAAAGCTTCCGCACTTCGCCCGCAATCTCCGGCGGGAAATAGCCCCAGTCAGCCCGCGCCCCCGCCAGGCCATAGGCCTTAGAGAGCGTGCGCATCACCACCGTATCGCCGCGTTCAACAAGCGCGAAGATTTCGGCG
>JBFOLS010000449.1:0-22178 GCA_040830225.1 Leisingera sp. | reverse complement strand
GCCGGGCGGTCTGCCATCTGGGCGGCGGCCATGCGCTGACCTGCAACTCTGTCGAGGGCATTGGCGAAGGGGCCAAGGTGCATATGTCGGTTCGGCCCGAGCGGCTGTTCACCACAGATGTGCCGGTGGAAGGCGAAGCTCTGAAAGGCCGGGTCGTCGAGAACATCTTTGTCGGCACAGACATCAGCACAATTGTCGATCTGGCCGAGGGGCCGCAGTTCATTGTGCGCACCTCCAATTCCGAACGCGGCAACAAGCGGATCTTTGATCCGGGCAGCGAAATCTTTGTCAATATGGAGCTGGGGGCCGGGCGCCTCCTGGTGGACTGATGGCAGCAGGTGCGGCAAGCGGCGGCAGCGCAACAACAGACACATACAAGGAAGCACGCAACTGGCTGCTTCTTCCCTCCTGGGTGGTTCTGGGGATCTTTGTCCTCGCGCCTGTAGGTATGATGCTGATCTACTCCTTTCTGACCAAGGAATTCCGCGGCGGAGTGATTTGGGAACCTTCCCTCGCGGCCTACGATCAGTTCTTCTTTGACCGCGGCCTGTTCGGTGACGAGCCTGCCAAGATCGAATGGACCTATATCACCATTTTCTGGCGCTCGATCTGGCAGGCTGGCGCGGCCACGCTTCTCAGCCTGGTGATCGGTTTCCCTACGGCATACTTCATCGCCACGCGGCCTGAACGTGTGCGCCCGTTCTGGGTGTTCCTGATCACCATCCCCTATTGGGTGAACCTGCTGATCCGCACCGTGAGCATGAAGTTCCTGCTGCGCGACCAGGGGCCGCTGAATGATTTCCTGATCGGCACTGGCCTGATCGACAGCCCGATCCATATAGTCAACACCAACTTTGCGGTGCAACTGGGGCTGTTCTACTCCTCCCTGCCGTTCATGGTGCTGCCGATCTATGCAGCCGTTGAGCGTTACAACTTCTCGCTCTCAGAGGCGGCCGCGGATCTCTATGCGCCGAAATGGGTAACCCTGCGCCGGATCGTGCTGCCCGCGATCAAACCGGGCGTCATCGCAGGCTGCATTCTGGTGTTCGTGCCTTCGATGGGCTCCTTCCTGGCCCCCGACCTGCTGGGCGGCGCCAAGAACTTCATGATCGGCTCGCTGATCGAGGAGCAGTTCAAGGGCAATGCGGGCAATTGGCCCTTTGGAGCGGCAGCGTCGATGATCCTGCTAACCATGGTGCTGATCATCCTGCTGATCTTTGCCCGCCAGCAATCCAAAGCCGAAAGCGGGGGGAACTGAACCATGGCAACCGTCAACAACGACATCAAGACCTACAAGGGCTTCCGTGCCATCACCCTCTTGTGCCTTCTGGTGCTTTATGCGCCGCTGGTGATCGTTACCGTCTACAGCTTCAACGTCTCTGCCTCGATCACCAACTGGGAAGGGCTTAGCTTCCGCTGGTACGCTGATGTGTTCACCGGCCCGGAAAGCGGCAAATTCAAGGTGGCGGCCTTCAACAGCTTCACTATCGCGATCATGGCGGCCACGGCCTCGACCACGATTGCCACCCTGGCGGCCACCGCGATGGTGCGCGGCGGCAAGTTCAAACTGCGTACCGTCTCATTCGGCCTGATCTCGCTGCCCTTGATGGTGCCCGAGATCGTTACGGCAGTGGCAACGCTGATCTTCTTCAACTCGATTGGCTTCACCCGCGGCTACCTGACCATCCTGGTCGCCCATATCGCCTTCTGCATTCCCTTTGCCTACCTGCCGATCTCGGCCCGGATGCAGGGGATTGAGGACAGCTTTGAACAGGCGGCGATGGACCTGTACGCCACCAAGCGGCAGGCCTTCACCAGAGTGCTCATGCCGCTGATGGCGCCGGGGATTATCTCGGGCTTCCTGCTGGCCTTCATCGTCTCGCTCGACGACTTCATCATCACCAATTTCGTCAAGGGCGCCGGCGTCGAAACCCTGCCAACCGCGATCTTCGGTTCGGTGAAACAGGGGATCAAACCCAACATCATGGCGATCTCAACCATGCTGCTGAGTTTCTCCATCGTGATGGTCACCATCAGCTATTTCGTCAGCAAATCAGACAACACCAAATAAGTCTCAACACGGAGGAAACGGAAATGAAAACCATGCTGAAAACCACTGCAGCCGCTATCGCGCTGACGGTTGGCGCAAGCGTTGCAGCCGCGGAAGAGAAGCTGGTTCTCTACCACTGGTTCGAATACATGCCGCAGGAGGTGCTGGACAAGTTCACCACTGAAACCGGGATCAAGGTCACGATGGATACCTATGATTCCAACGAGGCGATGCTGGCGTCGCTGAAAGCCGGCGGTATGGGCACTTACGACTTGGCAGTGCCGGGCGACTATATGGTCAGTATCATGGCCGGTGAAGGCCTTCTGGACACCATCGCGGACGGCGAACTGGCAAACAAAGCCAACATCGCACCGGAATGGGCCGATCCCAGCTTTGATCCGGGCCGGGCCTCGTCAATTCCTTATCAGTGGGGGTCGACCTCATTTGCGGTGAACCGCGATTCGTATGCTGGCGACATCCAGACCACCGATATTCTGTTTAACCCGCCAGCTGAACTGTCGGGCAAGATCAACATGCTGGATAGCCAGGGTGAAGTGATTGCGATGGCTTCGCTGCATCTGGGCATCCCTCAGTGCAGCCAAGACCGCGAGCAGCTGAAAGCGCTGAACGCGCTGCTGCAGGAAGCCAAACATCACTGGGCATCCTTCAACAGCGACACCGCCAAAGAGGTGCTGGTTTCGGGCGATGCAGCGGTCGGGCAGATCTACGACGGGTTTGCAGCCAAGGCCCGCGAGGAAGGCGCCAATGTGGAATACGCCTACCCGACCCAGGGCTATGTCGCATGGATGGACAATGTCGTTCTGCTGAAAGATGCGCCCAACCGTTCCAATGCTCTGAAGTTCATGGACTTCCTGCTGGAGCCGGAAAATATCGCGGCAGTCACCAACTATGCGCAATACAATGCGGGCGTGACTGGGGTCGGCAGCTTCCTGGATCCGGCGCTTGCCGCGCAGCCCGAAAAGAACCCCCATGCGAACGCGGGCGAGGGTGTCTTTATCGAGGTTTGCGACGAGCAGACTCAGTCTGTCTACGATCAGATCTGGACTAACCTGAAAAAGTAATGCCTCCCCTGGTCGTCCGTCAGGACAGCCTGCCCCGGGTGCCGTGCGCCCGGGGCTTTTTTGCATCTAGCTTGCCGGGCTGCCGATGTGGTTCAGAAGCATCAGGAACAATTCCCGCTCGGTGGTGATGTCGAGCTTGCGGTAGATGCGCTTGCGGTGGTTCTTCACGGTGCCGGTGGAAATCCCCAAGGTTTCCGCGACATTGGCCGTTGGCTGGCCGCGCAGGATAAGGCCGCAGATGCTGGTCTCCCGATCCGTCAGCCGGTCGCGGAACAGCTGTTGCAGCACGGTTTCAAAGTCGAGTGAAGCCTGCGCAGCAGGGCGCCGGATCAAAAATGTTATCCGTCCGCCGGGAGCGAGGGCAAATTCCTCGTCCAGCATTTCGCACAAGATCTGCGCGTGACCCGCTGCCACTGGCCTGCCCGGGACGCGGCGGGCCTCTTCGACCGCCTCGGAAACGGCCAGGTCCTGCCCAGCCAGTGCTGTCCAGTTTGCATTGGCAAAAGCTGTCTTACCGCCGCTGTCTTCAATCAGAAATGCGTCCGCTTCCGGGAAACCGGTTTCCAGGCTGCTGCCGTCTTCCAGCTGTCCCATTACCAGCTCCTGATTGCGCTTGTGCAGCGCATGTAGGGTAGGAAAAAGCGCCTCAAGTAACGCAAGTTCCTCTCCGGTGAACTGCTCATGACGCAGAAAGAAGTAATTGTCCGCATGGCCGCCGATCTTGGGGCAGATCAGCGCGATCTCATCTGCCATGCCGGTACGGGGCTGAAAGCTGGCGACATAGTCTTCCAGGCTTTCTTTGACCCGGCTGGACGCTTCAGCCAAGGAGGCTAGGCTCAACAGTCCAGACTGCCCGGTTTCGCGCCAGTGCCGGAAGAACGGATCAAACCTGTAGGCGCCGGAAAGATATACCGAAATCTCCGAATCACGCACATTGTCATGGATGAAGTAGTGCGGCACTGCGTAGCGTGAATATTGCAGCACTCCGCTGGTCTCCGCCCGCAGAAACCGGCTCAGCGCCAAGAGCAGCGCCCGCTGAAACCCGGGCCTGCCGCAAAGCTGCACTGGCTCTGCTAGGTCAGGGAAGCACACAGGCGGCTGGGAAGGATTGTCGTTCATGGCCAATGGTTTTGCGGGTCTGAAGAGGGGTCCCTTTAGGGACCCTACTGCGGCTGGCTGCCTTGGGTAAAGCTGAGTTTGAAACGGCTGCTGCACATCGCAGGCAGCCAGCAAGGGAGACCCAGCATGCCTCGCGATCCGCGCTACGACATCCTCTTTGAGCCAGTGAAAATCGGGCCCGTGACTGCCAAGAACCGTTTTTACCAGGTGCCGCATTGCTCGGGCACCTCGGACAACGCACCCGATGCCAACACCCGCATGCGCGAAATGAAGGCGGAGGGCGGCTGGGGTGTTGTCTGCACCGAAATCGCTGAAATTGCCAATACCACCGAGTTTTGGCCCTTCCCTTCGCTGCACCTGTGGACTGACGATGACATCAAACGCATCGCCCGGATGCCGGAGGCGGTGCACCGCCATGGCGCCTTGGCCGGAGTCGAGCTGGGCCATGTCGGTCTGGCGGCGGGCAACCGGGCCTCGCGCACGCCGCCTTTGGGGCCTGGTTCGTTTCTGACGCTTGAATCGGTGGAGCCGTTCCAGTCCAAGATGATGGACAAGCAGGACATCAAAACCGTCCGCGAGCAGCATATCGCGGCGGCGGTGCGGGCGAAGAAAGCCGGGTTCGATATCATCTACGCCTATGCCTCGCACGGGCTGTCGATCTTCAGCCAGTTCCTTCAGAGCAAGTACAATATCCGCTCGGACGAATACGGCGGCAGCCTTGAAAACCGTGCCCGCCTGCTGCGCGAGGTGCTGGAAGGCATGAAAGAAGCGGTGGGCGACACCAGCGCCGTGGCCTTCCGCTTTGCCGTCAACGAGGTCGACGGCGACCTGACCCAGGGGCAGGAACTGGTGGAGATGCTGAAGGACATCCCGGACCTGTGGGATGTGAACCTGTCGGACTGGCCGGAAGACAGCCAGACTTCGCGGTTCTCCAAGGAAGGATTTCAGGAGCAGCAGATCAGCTTTGTGAAGGAGATCGTGAACAAGCCGGTGGTGAGCGTTGGCCGCTTCACTTCACCCGACACGATGCTGAGCCAGGTGAAGCGCGGGGTGCTGGATCTGGTCGGCGCGGCGCGGCCGTCGATTGCTGATCCGTTCATCCCGAACAAGATTGATGAAGGCCGCGTCGATGACATCCGCGAATGCATCGGCTGCAACATCTGCGCTTCGGGTGAGCTTTCCTATGCGCCGATGCGCTGCACCCAGAACCCCACGGTGATGGACGAGTACCGCCGCGGCTGGCATCCGGAACGGGTGGAGCCGAAGGGCTCGGACGACAGCATCCTGATCGTTGGCGGCGGCCCTGCCGGGCTGGAGTGCGCCAATGTGCTCTCCAAGCGGGGCTATGAGGTGACGGTGGCGGATGCCCGGGCCGAGTTGGGCGGGCGGGTCAAGCGTGAGGCCGGTTTGCCGGGGCTGTCGGAATGGATCCGGGTGGCGGACTACCGGCTGTTTGCGCTGCAGCAGCTGGGCAACGTAAACCTCTACACCGATTCGCCTCTGGACGCGGGGGATATCCTTGAGTTCGGCATGCAGCAAGTGGTGCTGGCCACCGGCGCCAAGTGGCGCCGTGACGGAGTCGGGCGCTGGAACCAGACGCCGGTGCTGCAGGGGGATGAGGTGAGTGTGCTGACCCCGGATGATCTGCTGAACGGCGCCGGGGTCTCAGGCCCAGTGGTGATTTATGACGAGGACGGTGCCTATATGGGCAATGTGCTGGCGGAGAAGCTGGTGAAAGACGGTCATCAGGTCACCTATGTCACCCCGGCCACTGAGGTGGCACCCTACCTTGCGCTGACGATGGAGCAGCACAAGGTGATCGCCCGGCTGATGGAACTGGGGGTGCGGATCGAACGGCTGAAAATGCTGGAACGCGTTGCCGGTGGTTCGGTCAGGCTGGCCTGTGTCCATGGCGGCGAGGGGTTGGAGCTGCCGTTGGGCACAATGGTGCTTCTGACGTCAAAGCTGCCTGAGGACGCGGTCTATCAGGAACTGATGGCACGCGAAGCGGAGTGGGCTGATGCGGGGATCAAGTCGGTGTCGCGGATCGGCGATTGCGTGGCGCCGAGCATCATTGCGGCGGCCGTGCACTCCGGCAGCAAATGGGCGCGGGATCTGGACCAGGACGAGGTGCCGGTGCCGCCCTATCTGCCGATGCCGGTCAATCCGGCGTAGAGCACACACCATTTCAGATAGGAACCGTCCGGCCGAGAGGCCGGACACTGCCCTCAGAGCATCAATTGGACCTCAAAGGCTGCCGAAGGCGCGGTCGAGGCCGTCGTGGACATGGTCCACGTCCTCCAGTGACAGGCACATCGGCGGCACCATGCGCAGGCAGGACTGATAGGCGCCGGATTTCGAAAGGATGATCCCGCTTTCGCGCGTCGCCTCAAAGACCGCAGCAGTGGTCTGCGGATCCGGCTCCTTGGTCTTGCGGTCCTTGACCATCTCGATTGCCAGCATCAGCCCGCGGCCGCGGACGTCGCCGATAGTCGGGTATTTCTCCTTCAGTGCATGCAGGCGCTCCAGCAAGGCGGCGCCCACGGTGCGGGCGTTTTCCTGCACCTTGTCCTCTTTCAGAACCTGCAGCACGGCGCGGCCGGCGGCGCAGGAGGTCGGGTTGGCGCCGTAGGTGTGGAACATGAACTTCTCGGCCATCGGTGCCGCGATTTCCTTGCGCGCCACCACGGCGCCCAGCGGGAAGCCGTTGCCGATGCCCTTGGCCATCACCACGATATCGGGGATGACGCCGTCGGCCTCGAACCCCCACATATGGTCGCCGGTGCGCCCGAATCCGGCCTGCACCTCATCGGCGATCAGCAGCCCGCCCGCAGCGCGCACCCGCTCGGCGGCGCCGGTCATGTAACCCTTAGGCATTTCAACGATGCCTCCGTAGCCCTGCACGCTTTCGATGAACATGCCCGCGACACGGCCGGAGGTGGCGGTGTGAATGGCGCGCTCGATTTCGTCCAGATAGGGCGCAGCACCTGCGTTTTCGCCAAAGATGCCGCGGTACTGGTGCGGTTCGGCGACAAAGGCGACGTTGCCGGGCATGCCGGGATGGCGCCAGCCGGAGATGCCGGTGATCGACTGCGCCGCCGCGGTGGGGCCGTGGTAGGCCGAGCGCAGCGCCAGCAGGTCCAGGTTGCCGGTGTAGCTGCGCGCCATTGTCATGGCGAGGTCCACGGCCTCGGAGCCCGAGTTAGTGAAATGCACCACCCATTCGATGTCGCCGTTCGGGTTCGGCATGGTGGCCGCCAGTTCTTCGGCAAAATGCGCAGGCACCGGATGGTAGAACATGGTGGTGCAATGTGTCAGCTCCTGCGCTTGCTCCATTGCGGCGGCAACCACCTTGGGGTGGCTGTGGCCGACCGAGATGCAGACGTTCATGCCCAGAAGGACGGTGTATTTACGCCCCTCAACGTCCCACAGGTACTGCATCGAACCCTTCTTAAAGACCATCGGGTCCTTGAACGGGATGAATTTGCGCTGAGAAGCAGCGTAGTAATTGTCGCGCCGGGCGGCGGTTTCGTTCAGGGTCCAATCTGTGTGCAGGGTCATGTCTTTCCTCCCTCGATCTCCTTGGTGCGGCGGGCGACAAAATCGTCCAGTGCCTCACGAGTGCCTGTGTCCATTGCTGGCTGCTGATAGTCATTGAGCAGTCGCTTCACACGGGCGCTGGCGCGTTCGTGCTGCCATTGCGCGCCCTCGGCATTCCACTGCTCGTAAGTGCCGTTGTCGGACATATCGCCCATCCAGAAGGCGGTCTGATAGTTGTCCTGCGTGTGCTGGGCGCCAAGGAAATGACTGCCCGGCTCGACTTCAAAGAAGGCATCCATCGCCTGCGCCGCTTCTGAGAAGTCAACGCCCTTGATAAAGCGCTGCATGGCCGAGCAGCGGTCGGCGTCCATCACGGTTTTCTCGTAGCCGGTGGTCAGCAGTCCCTCCAGGCAGCCGGTGGCGTGGATGATGAAATTGACGCCGGCCAGCGCCGCGCCCATCAGCTGCGCCTGGCTTTCGTAGCCTGCCTGCGCATCCGGCACCTTAGCCGCGGTCAGCCCGCCGACCGAGTGGAAGGGCAGGCCCAGCCGGTCCGCCAGCGTTTTGGCGCACATCTGAAACTGAGTGCCCTCGGGGGTGCCGAATGTCGGCGCACCGGTTTTCAGGCTGATCGGCGAGAAAAATGTGCCAAAAGCCGCAGGTGCGCCGGGGCGGATCAGCTGGATCAGCGCGACCGAGGCCATGACCTCGGCCAGCACCTGCGCCAGGGTGGCCGCGACCGAGACCGGCGACATCGCACCGCCGAGAACAAAGGGGGAGACCACGGTGCATTGCCCTGCCTGGGCGTATTCCTTCAAGGCCCAGAGCATGGTTTCGTCCATCACCAGCGGCGCGTTGGTGTTGACCACCGAATAGAGCACGCAGTTGTTGTCGGCGAACTCCCGCCCCATGGCGATGCGGCACATCTCGATGGTGTCGCGGGCGCGTTCGGGGGCAGTGACTGCGCCCATGAACGGCTTGTCGTTCATCGTGAGGTGCGTATGCGCCATATGCAGGTGGCGCAGCTCCACCGGTACATCGACCGGTTCCACCACAACCCCGCCGGAATGGTTTACCGCGCCCAGCTGATGGTGAAGCTTGGTGATGTTCTTGAAATCATCCAAAGTGGCATAGCGGCGGCCGTTCTCCATGTCATGCACGAAGGGCGGGCCGAAACTGGGGGCGTAAACCTGGGCATCGCCGCCGATCTGCACCGAGCGGGCCGGGTTGCGGGCGTGCTGGGTGAACACGCTTGGCGCGGTCCTGATCTTCTCACGGCACCAGCCGGGATCGAACCGCACCCGCTCGCCATCAACCCTTGCGCCGTGTTTCTTGAACAGCTCCAGAGTTTCCGGGTCGCCGCGGAAGTCCATGCCGATCTCATCCAGGATTCGGTCGGCGTTGCGTTCGATGATGGCGACGGCTTCGTCGCTGATCAGGCTGACCAGCCCGGTCTGCCGAATCGTATAAGGCGCCGCCAGCGCGCCTTGGGCGGCGCGGGCGGCCATGCGCTCTTGCCGTCCGGCGCGGCGGGTGGTTGTGCGGGCCATGAAGGGCCTCCGTTGCGGTCACGTCTTGCAATAGACATGGCAAGGAATTCGCGGTCCGCACAGCAAAATCACGCAACATTAGCTGCATTAATGATGCGGATTAGGAAGGGTAGATAACGCTGCCTGCAGCTTCGGGCATCAGCCGCTCAAAGCTTTGCCGCATCAGACTGCCGCATTCCTGCGCGACCTGGGCGGGGATAACCCCCAGCTGCCCGGCGCGCGAGATCGCCACGATGGAGCGTTTGAACCCGGCAAAGGGCAGCGGAGCGATGCGCAGCGCCATGCCCTCGGCAATCGCGTCGATCAGCAGCGAGGGGGTGAGTATCGCAAAACACTTCCCGGTGATGACGCCCGCGACAACCATTGAGGCCCGGTCCGCCTCCATCGACCTCGGCAGGTCAAGGCGGCAGCGCTGCAAGTGCTGGTCGGTGCGCCGCCCGACTGGCGCATCGGCGCTGAACCGGACCATGGATAGGCGTTCGCTGATTGCGTGTATGTCATTTGTTGGTCCGTCATAATCCGTTGGCAGAACGAGGAAAAACGGTTCTTCCAGGATCGGAGTGCAGTCGCAATCCGTAAGGTCGAACTGCGGGTCTGAGGTGATTGCAATGTCGATGCTGCGGGCATTCAGCGCCGCCTGGTGGTCGGTCGCCAGCCCGGCCGAGAGGCTCAGTTCCGGAATGCCCAGCCCACCGCGCACCATGTCCAGAAGGCCGGGCGTGAGGGTGGTGGCAATGGACGCCAGCAAGGCCACCCGCAGGATCGGCATTGAGCTTGATTGAAGGTAGCGCAGCTCGGAGCGCAGATCCTCCACTTCGCTCAGGATCCGGAACGCGCGGCGGCGCAAGATCTCGCCCGCGTGGGTCAGCTCCAGCGGACGGCAGGAGCGGTTGAACAGCGGCGCATCCAGCGCCCATTCCAGTTTTTTCAGCTGTTGGGACACCGCGGATTGGGTCATGCCCAACGTTGCCGCCGCCGCGGTGACATGGCGGGAATCGGCCACGGCCATGAAGACCTCCAGCGCGCGCAGCAGGTTAACGTCCGATTCCGCCTGCGTTTTCTTCATTATTTCTGACTTTCATTAGACTTTCTAATTGTCGGAGCAAATTCTTGTGCTGCGCCCGCGCACAAGTCAATCCTGCGTCAAACATCGGGGAGTGCCGTCTCATGGCGCAGATCATCATCATTGGCGGCGGGGCGATCGGGCTGGGGCTGGCCTATCATCTGGCCGGACGGGCTGAGGTCATGCTGCTGGAGCGCAACCAGCTGACCAGCGGCACCAGCTGGCATGCGGCGGGCATCGTCGGGCCGCTGCGGGCGACGCCGAACATGACCGAACTGGCGATGTACGCTGGCGAGCTGTTTCCGAAACTGGAAGAGGAAAGCGGCCTGTCGACCGGCTACCGACGTACCGGCGGCTATTGGATCGCCCGGGAGGAGGCCCGGATGGATGAACTGCACCGGATCGCAGCGCTGGGGCGGCATTACGGGCTGACGCCTTCGATTGTCGGGGCGGACGGGATTGATGTGCCGGGGCTGGATCTGCAGGGCGTCGTGGGCGCCTTGCGGGTTGAGGAAGACGCCAATGTGAATCCGGTGGACCTGTGCATGGCTTATGCCAAATCCGCCCGCGCCAAAGGTGCGGTGATCCGCGAGGGTGTGCAGGTGGAGGCGTTGCTGGTCGAGAACGGCACTTGCAAGGGTGTGCGTCTGACGGATGGCTCGGAACTGCTGGCCGATCAGGTCGCTCTTTGCGCCGGGGCTTGGTCGAAACGCCTGGCGGATGCTGCCGGGGTGGCGCTGCCGTTGCAGGCAGTTGAACACATGTATGTGGTAACCGAGCCGATGCAGGGGCTGCCCAACCCTTATCCGGTGCTGCGCGATCTGGATCGAGGCATCTATGTGAAGGGCGACGCAGGCAAGCTGGTATTCGGCGGGTTCGAGCCGCAGGCCAAGGTCTGGGATGCTTTCGGCCCCGAGGGTGACCGCCCATTCCTGGAATTGCCCGAGGATTGGGACCAGTTCATGCCCTTTATGGAGGCCGCACTGGCGCTGGTCCCGGGTTTGGAAAGCGCCGGAATTCAGCACTTCATGAACGGGCCGGAAAGCTTTACCGCCGATACCCGCCCGCTGATCGGCCAGACGCCGGAGGTGGACGGGCTGTATGTGGCGGCGGGGATGAACTCGGTAGGGGTGATGTCCTCTGCCGGCGTTGGCCGGGTGCTGGCCGATTGGATGCTGGCAGGCGAGCCGCCGATGGATCTGTGGGAAGTGGACATTGCCCGGGTTGATCCGCTGGCCGCCGGGCAGGCTCATATCGAAACCCGGATGGAGGAGGCGGTCAGCGACGCCTTTGCGCTGCATTGGCCATTTAAGCAGCCGAAGGCGGGGAGGGGGCTGCGCAAGTCCGCCCTGCACGGCCGCTGGGCTGCCGCCGGGGCGCACTTCGGCCTGACCGCAGGCTGGGAACGCGGGCTTTGGTACACGCAGGACGATGGCGAGCGCAGCCTGCCCTATTCGGTCGGCGATCAGCCCTGGTATCCGATTGCGTGCCGCGAGGCGGCAATAATGGGGCAGGGCACGGTGATGCTGGACCTCTCCCCGTTCGGCAAATTCGATGTGCAAGGCCCCGAGGCCGTGGCGCTGATGCAGTATCTGGCTGCGGGCGACGTGGATGTGGAGGCGGGCCGGGCGGTCTACACGCCGATGCTCAACGCCGCAGGCGGCA
Organism: Leisingera sp.; assembly: GCA_040830225.1. Classification (GTDB taxonomy): domain Bacteria; phylum Pseudomonadota; class Alphaproteobacteria; order Rhodobacterales; family Rhodobacteraceae; genus Leisingera. The sequence goes on along the minus strand of JBFOLS010000449.1, from coordinate 10,109 downwards.
TTGAGGCGGATGTGACCATCACCCGGCTGGCTGAGGACAATTTCCGCATCACGTCTGGCGCAGCAACCCGGCGCAAGGATCTGGCCTGGCTGCGCCGCCATGCTAAGGGCCGGGATGTTCAGATCACCGATGTGACAGAAGACGAATGTGTGATCGGCGTAATGGGCGCCGGCGCGCGGGCGGTGCTGGAGGGGTTAAGCTCTGATGATTGGTGGGCTTTTCCCTTCTCCACCGCCCGCGATGTGACTGTGGCAGGGCAGACGGTTCGGGCGACACGGGTGAGCTTTGTTGGCGAACTGGGCTGGGAGCTATCGGTGCCTGCCACCTCCGCAGGCACTGTTTTTGACGCGCTTAAGGAAGCTGGAGTGCAGCCGATGGGCCATTTCGCACTGGAGGCCTGCCGGATTGAAAAGGGCTTTCGCGCCTGGGGCCATGATCTGGGGCCGGAGATATCACCGTTGGAGGCCGGGCTGGGTTTTACCGTTGCTTGGGGGACAAACTTCATGGGCAAGGAAGCGCTGACGCAGCAAAAGGCAAATGGTCTTAGCCGCCAGATGGTCCTGTTCAACCTGCCCGGTCACCCGCTGGTGCTGCATGACGAGCCGGTTCTGGAAGAGGGCCGGGTTGTGGGTTTCACCACCTCCGGCGGACGCGGCGCGCGCACTGGCTTCACCCTGGCGCTGGCGCTGGTCGATGTGCAGCCGGGCGAGACCCTGGCACAGACTTGCGCGCGGCAATTTGAAATTGAAATCGCAGGGCAGCGCTACACCGCCAAGTCGCTGCGGCGCCCGCCCCTTGACCCCTCTGGCGAACGGATGAAAGCATGACCACCACAAACGCAAATGTCCTGATCATTGGCGGCGGCGCCATGGGGGTGTCGCTGATGTACCACCTGGCCAAGGCAGGCTGGACCGATGTGGTGCTGACCGAGAAGAACGACCTCACCCACGGCTCCACCTGGCATGCAGCGGGCTTGTGCACCCATTTTGCCCATAACCCGACCATTCAGGAGCTGCGGGCAACGTCTGTCAGGCTCTACCGCGACATCCTGCCGGAAGAGACCGGCGACACCTGCGGCTTCCACCGTTCGGGCGCGATGCGGATCACCTCGAACCCGGACCGGATGGATGAGTTTGCCCATGTGGCGGGCCTCAGCCGATTTACCGGCTACGACCTGCAGATGCTGACGCCGGATGATGTCGAACGGCTGCACCCGCTGGCACGGACTGAAGGCATTCTCGGCGGGATCTACGAGCCAGACGACGGCCATGTGGACCCCTCGCTGGCAACCAATGCGATGGCAAAGGCGGCTCGGGCCAATGGGGCGACGATCCTGCGCTATAACCCGGTGTCCTCGATCCGGCGCGAAGGCGGTGTCTGGGTGGTGGAGACGGAGAAAACCACCATTCGCGCCAAGCATTTGGTCAATGCGGCTGGCACTTGGGGCTGGGAAGTTGGGCATATGATGGGTCTGAATATCCCCTCAGTGCCGGTGCTGCACCAGTATCTGGTGACCGACACGGTGCCTGCGGTGGCCGAGCGCATCGCCAAGGGCCTGCCCGAGCTGCCGATGATCCGCGACCCGGAGGAAAGCTGGTATGTGCGCCAGGAGCGCGACGGGCTGATCCTGGGACCATACGAGAAAGACGCACAGCCCTGGTCAATCGACGGCTGTCCGCCAGAGTTCGGCGCTGATCTGATGCCACCGGACCTGGACCGGGTGGAGCATATCATCATGGCGGCGATGGAGCGCATTCCGGCGCTGGAGACCGGCGGGATGAAATCGGTGGTCAACGGTCCGATCACCTTTACCCCCGATGCCAATCCGCTGATCGGTCCGGCGCACGGGCTGGAAAACACCTGGCTGCTGACCGGCTCCTCGATGGGAGTGATGGAAGGCGGCGGCGCGGGCTGGTTCCTGGCCCATTGGATGACCCATGGTGCGCCGCCGATGGATGCGCTGGCGGTGGACAGCCGCCGCTTCGGCAGCTGGGCCGACCGCGGTTACCGGGTGGAAAAGGCAATCGAGTGCTTTGGCCTGCAGTTCGGCGTGCATTACCCGCATGAGGAACGCCCGGCGGCCCGCGGCAAACGCCTGTCGCCGGTCCATGATCTGATGGTCGAGCGCGGCGCGGTAATGGGCGCGGCCTATGGCTGGGAACGGCCCAATTGGTTCTCGGGCAAGCCGGGTGAAGAGGCAGTGCCAAGCTTCCGCCGCTCCAATTGGTTTGAACCGGTGGCGCAGGAGTGCCAGACAGTGACCGAAGCCGTTGGTCTCGCGGATATGTCGGTGTTTTCGAAATTCGACGTGACCGGCCCGGATGCCCGCGCCTTTGTGGATGCAATCGGCGCCAACCTGTCGCCCAAAGCAGGTCGGATTGGCCTCACACACGCGCTAACACCGGCGGGCGGGACGCAATCCGAATTCACGGTCTCGGTGCTGGCGGAGAATCACATCTATCTGACTTGCGCGGCAGCCGCGGAGGAGATGGACGAGGATCTGCTGCGGGCCGGTTCCAAACAGTTCGATGTCGCCGTCACCCGCGTGACCGATAACTTCGGCGTACTGGGTCTGATGGGGCCAAAGTCGCGTGACGTTCTGGCCGCGCTGACCGATGCCGATCTGGGTGATGGCTTCCCTTGGCTTTCGGTGCGCGAAATCACCGTGGCAGGTATTCCGGTGCGCGCCCTGCGGGTCTCCTACGTGGGGGAGTTGGGCTGGGAACTCCATGTCGCAGCGGAGCAGATGCCGGATCTTTTCCTCGCGCTGGAAGCGGCGGGCAAGCCGCACGGGCTGGGCTTCTTCGGGGCCTATGCAATGAATGCGATGCGGCTGGAGAAGGGCTATCGCGCCTGGGGTGCTGATTTCACGACGGAACGAACCCCGGCGGAATCCGGTGCGGGCGCCATGATCAAGTTGAATCACGGCTTCTTTGGCAAGGAGGCACTAGTGCAGCGGATGCAGGCTGAGGACCGCTGGGATATGGTGCTGCTGGAGATCGAGGCCAAGGATACTGATCCATTTTATGCCCACGGTGTGCTGCAGGGGGAAAGAATGGTTGGCATTGTCACCTCTGCTGCATACGGGCACCGCACCGGCAGGACGCTGGCTCTGGCCTATCTGCGTGACCGGAGCGCGCGCGACGGGCTGAGTATTGAGTTGCTGGGAAAACGGCTGCCTGCACGGGTGCTGGAGCAGCCGCCTTTTGATCCCGGAAACATGCGCCTGAAAGGGTAGGGCAGGCAGAGGCGTGTGCAATAAATCACTTCAAAACAAACCGGTGGCGCGGCAAGTGGCCTGATCCGCCGACCGCACTATCTGTAGGCGCAGCTATGGGTTGTTTCCGCCCGGGTGAATGACCGGTTTCGGCGGAGGCAGCCTTGAGTGTGCGCGGGTTGAAAGGATCCGCGGCTGCAACAGGGCCTAATGAGGAAAACCTCCCCATGAAGACCAGCGCCCGGGATGTGATTGTGCTTGGCGGCACGGGCTTTCTTGGCCAGAGGGTTGTGCGCCGCCTGATAAGGCATGGTTGCCGGGTGAGCGCCGGAACGCGGTCTCCAGAAGCAGCCGCTGCTTGCAATGGGAAATGGGGCGGCGAGGTGCGGATTGTCCAGACGGATCTCGCAAATAGCACCACGCTGGCCGCTGCCTTGGCCGGTTCAGGCACCGTCATCAATTGCATTGGGTTCTATACCGAGACCGGCGGAGAGACTTTTCAGGACATTCACGTTGATGCCGCCCGCAGGATCGCGCGCTTGGTAAAGGAGCAGGGCGGCCAGCAACTGATCCACGTCTCCGGCATAGGTGCAAAACTCAGCTCCGGATCGGCGTATGTTCGCGCCCGGGCCGAAGGCGAAGCCGCCGTGCGCAGCGTGTTCCCCGGCGCGATCATTCTGCGGCCAAGCGTCATGTTCAGCCGCAGCGGCGCCTTTTTCCAAGATTTGCAGGGTATCGTCGAACGGCTGCCAGTCATTCCGATGTTCGGGCAGGGCAATACCAAGCTCCAGCCGGTCTGGGTGGGCGATACAGCGGAAGCAGCTTGCCGTATTGTGGACGGTGTCCGTGCCCGCAGGCGGGTTTTTGAACTCGGCGGGCCCGATACATTCCGTTACCGCGAGATCCTGGAGCGGCTGGCAGCCCGCTCTGGCCGCCGCCGCCTGCTGCTGCCGGTCCCCTTTGCGCTGTGGCGGCTCGGGGCGGCGCTGCTGTCGCCGCTGCGGCGGCCGCCGGTGACACAGGCGCAGATTGCCCTGATGCGCAGAGACAATACCGCGGGCGGGAATGCGGCAGCCTTCTCGGATCTCGGCATGGAGCCGCATTCGGCCTTTGCGATGGGGCTGGTCTGACAGGAGTGAGCCTGCAGATAAAACCCGCACCGGAAACATCGGCCGATGCGGGCAGGTGGTTAGGCGAAGCTGACGCCGCTGTTGATCATCGGCAATTCCGTCACCCGCGGGCCGGACATTGCGATGGCATTGGCCAGGGCAGGAGCTGACGGCGGCGTGCCGGGTTCGCCAACGCCTGAGGGTGCTTCGGCGGAAGGCACGATGTGTACCTCAATGGCGTTGATGTCACCGATCCGCAGCGGCTCGTAGTCCGGGAAGTTGAACTGGTCGACAACGCCTTCTGTCAGAGTGATTTCATTGCGCATCACGTGGCCGATGCCATAGCCGATGCCGCCTTCCATCTGCGCCTTGACCACATCCGGGTTGACCGCGAGGCCGCAATCCACCGCGCAGGTGACTTTCTCAACCTGCACCCCGTCTTCGGAATTGCCGGAGATTTCCACGACCTCGGCCACATAGCTGCCAAAGCTCTTGTGCACTGCGATGCCCTGGCTGCGGCCTTCGGGCGCATTGCCCCAGTTGCCTTTCTCTGCGGCCAGTTTCAGCACGCTTGCCAGGCGTTGCTGATCCTTGCTGCCGCCTTCCAGCAGCGCCAGACGGAACTCTACCGGGTCACGCCCCGCAGCCCGGGCGACCTCGTCCATCATGGTCTCCATCACATAGGCCGTGTGGGTGTGCCCGACCGAACGCCACCAAAGTACCGTGGTGGCCTTGGCGACATCGGTGAGGCCGACATGCTGGCCCGGGATTTGATACGGAGAATCCGCAGTGCCCTCGACCGAGCTGTGGTCGACGCCATTGTGCACGATCATGCTTTCAAAGGCGGTGCCTTTCATGATCGACTGCGCCGCGATGCGGTGATCCCAGCCGGTGATCTTGCCGTCGGCATCCAGGCCCACGAGCACCTTGTGCGCCACGGCGGGGCGGTAGTAGCCGCCGGTAATATCGTCCTCGCGCGACCAGACCAGTTTCACCGGGCGGGTGCGGTCGGTGAGGGCAAAGGCCAGCGCTGCCTCAACCTGGTAGTCCGCGGTCGGCGTTGCCCGGCGCCCGAATGAACCGCCGGCAAACATCGTGTTGATGCGGATCTTTTCCATCGGCAGCTGGAAGATCTCGGCCATCGCGAAATGCGGCCCCGTAGGAATCTGTGCGCCGTCATGCAGAGTAACGCCGCCGTCCTCATTGGCCTCAATGGTGCAGGTGAGCGGCTCCATCGGCGCATGCGCAAGCAGCGGGAAGTAAAAGCTCTGTTCAACCACCTTGTCGGCGCTGTCGATCAAGGCCGCGGTTGCGGCTTGATCAGAATCGGTGACATTGTATTCCGGGTCGCCGTTCACTGCGGCCAGCAGCTGCTCGCGAATCTGGTCCGAACTGCGGGTTTCGGCAGCGGAGAAATCCCAATCGACGATGATCGCCTCACGCGCCTGGAACGCTGCCCAGGTGTTTTCAGCATAGACCGCGACACCAGCCTTGTTGGGCAGAACCGCAGCTCGGATGTAGCCCTTGACCGCTTTGGCGTCCGCGTCGTCAAATCCGGCCGCCAACCCGCCCATCCGCGGGCTGCGGGTGATCACCGCAACCATCTGGTTCGGCAGATGAAGGTCCATTGCGTATTTCGCGGTGCCGTTGGTCTTGGGCAGGGAGTCCTTGCGCTTGACCGAGGCGTTGCCGATCAGTCGGAATTGGCTGGGGTCCTTCAACCGCGGCTCGGCCGGGGCCTCCATCCGCGCCGCTGCGTCCACAAAATCTGCAATTAGCGCCTCGTGGCCTGCACCCTTGATGATGCCGTTTTCAATGCTCAGAGCGCTGGCGTCCGCGCCCCAGGTTTCAGCCGCGGCCTTGATCAGCATCTCACGGGCGGCGGCACCGGCCTGGCGGTACTGCATGAAGGAGTTGGCCATCGCCGTGGAGCCGCCGGTGCCCTGGAACTGCCCGAACGCCAGATTGGCGTAGCGCGAAGGATCGGAGGGCGCGAATTCGTACTGAATATCCTCTATCGATACGCCGAGTTCTTCAGCGATCAGGGTGGTGAGGCCGGTCGCCGGTCCCTGGCCCTTCTCGAAGTGTTTGACAATGGCGGTGACGGTGCCATCGGCATCGATCTTCACAAACGGGTTCAACTGTGCAGGTGCAGAGCCAGCGGCCAAGACGCCGTCCGGACGGGCGCCGACATACAGAACGGCGGCAGCGGCAGCGGCGGATTTCAGGAAACCGCGGCGGGAGGTGTTCAGGGTCATATCAGGCCTCCATCATGTCGGATGCGCGCAGGATCGCGGCGCGGATACGCTGGTAAGTGGCGCAGCGGCAGGCGTTGCCGTCCATGTAGTCGTCGATCTCCTCATGAGTCGGCTTGGGGTTCTCACTGAGCAGCCCCACGGCGGACATGATCTGGCCAGATTGGCAGTAGCCGCATTGCACTACGTCAAGCTCCACCCAGGCAGCCTGCACGGCCTGCGCCACATTGGAGTTCAGCCCTTCGATAGTGGTGATTTCAGAGCCTTCCGCGTCTTCGACATAGGTTTGGCAGGCGCGCACCGGCTCGCCGTCCAGATGCACGGTACAGGCGCCGCAGGCGGCAACACCGCAGCCGAACTTGGTGCCGGTGAGTTTCAATTCATCCCGGATCACCCATAACAGCGGGGTTCCGGGTTCGGCCTCAACCTTATGTGTCTTGCCGTTGAGTTTCAGTGATATTGCCATGGCTGCGGGGCCTCCCGTTGGCTGGATCGTCGTGTTTAGGATTGTTCGAATTTCGCGAAGGCATCGGCGTAGTCGGGATGCCAGCGCGACAGGGGCGGGCGGTTTTCAACAATGTCACCCAGAGCCCAGGTTATCCGGCGCTTGTCGCGCTCGGGTGTAACGTCGTTGTCCGGGCAGAGAATGTAGAAGTCACCTGCCTCCATGCGGGTGAGGAGGTGGTCCACAGTCTGTTCAGAAGTCCAGGCTGCGTCGGGTTTTTCAGGCATGAAGCGCGCGATCATGCCGGTATACGTAAAGCCTGGTACGAACAGGTGCGCAGAGATTGGCGCCTCTGCTTGCCGCAGATCATGTGCCAGCATCTCGGTCAGCACCTTTACCCCGGCTTTGGAGACATTATAGCCCGGGTTGCCAGGCGGTGTGGTGATGCCCTGTTTCGAGCCGGTGTTGATCACCACAGCGGGCCGTGCGGCGGCGATCATCCGCGGAAGGAAGGCTTGCACGCCGTTCAGCACGCCAAACAGGTTCACCTCGATCATGGCTCGCCAGGCGTCCGGCTCTTCCCAGCTGCCGGAGGGGCGGGCAATGCCTGCGTTATTCATCAGCACCGCAACCTCGCCGGCATCAAAGGCGGTATCAGCCAATGCCTGAACCGAGGCCGCATCGCAGACGTCCGAGGGCACCGCTAAGACCGGCGTGCCGGGCTGGGCGATGCCGCGCAGTTTCTCTGCTGCCTGATCCAGGGCTTCACCGGGAAGATCCGCCAGAACAACACCCAGCCCGCCTTGTGCAAATCGTTCGGCGGCAGCAAAACCGACGCCGCTGGCGCCACCGGTCACAACCGCCAGTCCGCCTGCCGCAAGTGCTTGTCCATACATGATTATTCCTCCCTGTCTTGGTATGTGAACGGGGCTGTCTACAGCCCCATGTCCGCCTTGATGGCGCCGATGAAGGTCCCGTCATCCTGTGCCTTACGGGCGCTCAGCAGCGCCTCGGCGTCAGCCCCGGCGCGGTAGCGCAGCTGGGACGTGCCGTCCGTCGCGGCGGTCCGGATCACCTTTGCCACCAATTCCGGTTCTGAGGACTGTGCGGCGAAACTGCCAATTGCGGCTTGGAAGCCTTCCACCACGGGCATGTATTCGGGCATGCCTGGGTCCACGGCAAAGTCAAAGGAGCGGCCGCCGAAATCGGTGTTGATCATGCCGGGTTCGACGATCTTGACCTTCACGCCGCAGGCTTCGAGCTCATAGTGCAGGGCCTCGGACAGGCCTTCGACTGCGAACTTGGTGCCATGATAGAGCGTGCCCAGCGGGAAGGTCATCTGCCCGCCGATCGAGGAGACGTTGACGATGGTCCCCGATTTTTGCGCCCGCATGTGCGGCAGCACCGCCTTTGTCACCGCCAAAAGGCCGATCACATTGGTATCGAACTGACGTTCGATCCGTTCCATCGGAAAGGCCTCAAGCGGGCCGTAGGCGCCGTAACCTGCGTTGTTCAGCAGTACGTCGATTTGGCCATAGGCGCTCAGCGCCTGGTTCACTGCCTGAGCGATGGTGTCAGGCTTGGTTACATCCAGCGCGGCAACTAGAACATTTTCCCGATCCGCCAGGTCCCCGGCGTCTTCAGGATTGCGCATGCTGGCGATGACGTTCCAGCCGTCATCGGCAAACAGGCGGGCTGTGGCTTTGCCGATCCCTGACGAGGCTCCGGTTATTAGAATGGTCTGCGGCATATCCTTGGCTCCAGCAATTCCCTTGCTACCAAGGTAGAGCGCAGCGGACCGCTTCCCGTGCCCGATCCTCCGGATGATCTGCCTGATCCTCCGAAGCTCCGGGATTTGAGGTTCTGTACCGCCACGGCAGCGCATATAAATTGGGGGCAACAGGAGGAATGCCCATGGTACCGCAGGAGCTGATTTCCGGAGTCGCCAGCTATGTCCGCAAAAACGGCGGGCTCGGGACTGGCTGCGAAACCGGCATTGAGGGGCTGTTTGCCTTTTGCAGCGAGAGCCGGACCGAGTTTGAGGCGATGTTCTACGAGCCGATCATGTGCCTTGTGCTACAGGGCGCAAAGGAGGCGCATTTGGAAGACCGGACCATCCGCTATGGCGCGGGCATGTCGCTGATTGTCAGTCATGCTTTGCCCGTGAGTGCCGGGGTGATCGACGCGTCGCCGGAGAAACCCTATGTCTCACTGGCTTTGAAGCTGGATCTGGCAACTGCACGCAGCCTTTATGACGAAGTCGGGGCGGTGGAAGGGAAGGACCGGGCGTCGCATTCGATGAGCGTGGCAGACGGCGATGCGGCTTTGATCGACGCGATGGCGCGGCTGTTCCGGTTGTCGCACGATCCGGTAGAGGTGCAGGCGCTGGCGCCGCTGGTGCTGAAAGAGATCCATTTTCGGCTTCTGCGCGCCCAGCATGGCGGCATGCTGCGCCAGCTACTTCTGCACGAAAGCCCGGCCAGCCGGATTTCCAAGGCGATCTCGATGATCCGCGAGGGCTACAGGGCCGCGCTGCCAGTGTCCGAATTGGCGGCCGCAGCGGGGATGAGCCAGTCGACCTTTCACGAGCATTTCAAGGCGCTCACCTCCAGCACGCCGCTGCAGTACCAGAAAGAGCTGAGGCTTTTGGAGGCACGGAGGCTGTTGATGAGCGGCGGCAAATCGGTGGCGGCTGCGGCCTATGATGTGGGTTATGAGAGCCCGACCCAGTTCAGCCGTGAATATACCCGTAAGTTCGGGGTGCCGCCACGGGACGAAAAACCGGCTGCCGCAGCGGCCTCCTAACTTCGGCCACCATCACGGGTGGTCTTCATCCAGGGTTTTTCCTGCACGCGTGCCTCGCGGAGGGTGCGGCCGTAGAGCCCGGTGAATGACCGGCCTAGCGAGGAAGCCGAAGAAAATCCGCATCTGAGCGCGATCTGCTCAAGGCTCAGGTGGGTTTCTTCCGACAAGTAACGGGCATGCTGAAGCCGCAGCATCTTGTAGTATTTGCCCGGCGTCATCCCCAACTCGCGCTGGAAGGCCCGCGTCAAAGTGCGTTCCGACAAAGACACCCGGTCTGC
>JBFOLS010000448.1:0-13686 GCA_040830225.1 Leisingera sp. | reverse complement strand
GATGAAACCTCTCCGGAATGGGTGCATCCGGCGATGCATCTGGTTTTGCTGCTGGCCCCGGCTCTGCTGGCAGTCTCCGTAGCTACGCTGCTCGGCCGGGCACTGCACATTCGGCTTTCGCAACCCTCTGCCAGCCTGGTGACCCCGGCGAGCCGGCCCATTGCCGGCCTCGACCGCAATCTGATTACCCACATTGTGTGGACCACGCGCCGCCAGCAGATTTACCTGCGGCTTCTGAGCCTGTCTTTGCTGCCCGTGCTGTATCTATCGTTGGAACTGCCCAAGCAGATTGTGAACAACGTATTGAGCAAATCGCACGCACCGCTGAGCCTTTTGGGATATGACCTGACTGCTACACAGCATCTGGCAGTTCTAAGCGGTGTTTTTCTGCTGGCAATCTCGCTGAACGGTATTGGGAAGTACCTGCTAAACGTGCTGAAAGGGCGGCTCGCCGAACGCTGTCTCAGACGTCTCCGGCTGCTCATCTACCGTCACTGGTGCAATCAAGCCGGCCTCCCGCGGAAAAGCGAGCTTCCGCAAATTTTGGGGCAGGAGGCAGAGCCAATTGGCGGCTTTGCAGCGGATCTGGTGGCGCTTCCGGTGACCCAGGGCGGAACGCTGCTTACAATCCTGCTGTTCATGTTCATCCAGGATCCGATCCTGGGTGCTGCAGCGCTGACTATTCTGCCGCTGCAACTGTTTCTGCTGCCCCATCTGCAGCGGATCGTGAACCGGCTGAACCGGGAGCGTATTCAGGAAATGCGGAGACTTATCCGCAGTCTGACAGAACAGCTGAACCCGGCGCAGGACCACCCCGGAGATGTGCTGCTTATAATGGCCTCGTTGCGGCAGTTGGAGGCGATCCGCAGGCGGATCCGCCGGGTGAAGTTCCTTGCCAAGGCGCTGAACAATTTTCTGACCGCGCTGACGCCGTTCCTCTTCTATTCACTAGGCGGGTACTTTGTGCTTGAGGAACGCATCACTCTGGGCGCCCTGATCGCGGTACTGGCGGCACATAAGGATTTCTCAGCACCGCTGAAAGAGCTGTTCCGCTTTTACCAGCAGCTCGAAGATACCCGGATACGCTACAAGGAGATCCTCGGTTTCCTGGCAGCACCTGATGGAGACCGTGAGGGAGCTCCGGAAAACCGAACCTAGCCCGCGGTGGAGTCAACCTGTTCCACCGGTTCGATCAGCCCGCGTGCTGGAAACTTGCTAGAGGCAGGGCAAGCTCAGCGCGGAGACCGCCGCCGGGGCTATTTTGCAACGAAACGTCCCCGCCATGAGAGCGCAGGATCGTGCGTGCAATCGAAAGCCCCAGCCCATGGCCGCCGGTTTCCAGCGACCGTGAGTTTTCGAGGCGCAGGAAGGGCTCAAAAACCGCTTCAAGATCGGCCTCCGGAATACCGGGGCCGTCGTCTGCAACTGCGATGACGGCGTTGCCCTCTTTCACACCATATGCAACCCGCGCCGCGCCGCCGTAGCGCAGTGCATTTTCAATTACGTTGCGCAGTGCCCGGCGCATTGCGGCGGGGTGCAAACAAACAGAAACCGGGTCCCCATGCTCCAGCAGAAACCCCTCGGGCATCTCCTTGCGCAGATCGTCAAGGAACCGGCCGAGTTCACAGTCCTCGGCCCGGCCCGAGGCCGAGAGCCCGCGCGCAAAGGACAGGGTGGTTTCCGCCATCTCCTGCATCTCTTCGATCAGAGATATCATGCTGGTGCGGGTTTCCTCCTCTTCGATGAACTCGGCCCGGACCCGCATCGCGGTCAGCGGCGACCGCAAATCATGCCCCAAAGCCGCCAGCATTCTGGTCCGTTCCGCGACCAGCCCGGAGATCCGGTCCTGCATCCGGTCAAAGGCGGCTGCAAGCTCGCGGACTTCCTGCGGTCCAGCTACCGGCAGCACCGCAACTTTCTCTTCCGGTCCCAGCTTTTCAGCCGCCATCGCGAGCCTGCCCAGCGGTCTGGCCACCTGCGCCAGCACGAACCAGAAAACTGCAGTCAGTATGAAACCGGCCGACAGCGCGAAGGTAACGATTGAATGCATGGGCCACTGAAACGGAGGACGTTCAAACAGGGTACCTGCATTCAGCCATTGGCCGTCACTCAATTCGATAGAGAACTTCAGCTCTATTGCCAGCATCTGCCCCCGCATCATCTCGCGGTGGGCCTGGGCCATTTCGGGCTTCAGATAGGCCAGAGGCAGCTTCGCGCTGTCAATCTCGTGAAGTTCCGCGCGGACTTCGCCCCCGAAGTTCTCTCCCAGAAGGGCCCGGACTCGGGCTTCTGCAGCGCCCCCCTGATCATGCGTCGTGTGATCTACCGATGGCGTGCCGGCAATATCGAAGCGGACCAGCGGCGTGCTGGCGGCGCGAATGATGGACGGCTGCAGCGATGGCGGCGCCTCCTCCAGCAGCCGCGCCACATTGGCAGCCCGTTCTGCCGCTTCGGCCCCCAATGCCGCACGGACCGCCAAACTGCGTTCATCCGCAAACCAGAAGAGGTTGACCGCCTGCGCTGCAGCCAGCGCTAACAGAACCAGCAGCATCAACTGGGCGCGCAGGCTCTGCGGAAGAGCTTTCATTCGCCGGCCACCTCGATTTCCGCCGCCAGGCAATAGCCCTCGTTGCGAACCGTCGTGATGAGCCGCGGGCGCAGAGGATCTTTTTCTATTTTCCGCCTCAGCCGGCTGATCTGGTTGTCGATCATCCGATCCGCCGGGGTGGCGGTCCGCCCGGCCGTCAGCTCCATTAATTGATCACGGCTCATAACCAGCCGGTTGCGCTCAAGCAGCGTGATCAACAGCTTGAACTCCGCCCCGGTCAGGCCTGTTTCCTGCCCGTCTTCGCTGGTCACGGTCCGCCGGTCGCAATCCAGCACCCATTGCGCGAACTGCACCCGCTTTCCCGTAAAACTGCCTGCGGGCGGTACGCTTCCTGCGGTCCGGCGGAGGATCGCGCGAATGCGTGCCAGGAGTTCCCGCGGATTAAACGGCTTTGCCAGATAGTCATCCGCCCCGTTTTCCAGTCCGGTGATGCGGCTTTCCTCTTCTCCCAGGGCAGTGAGCAGCAGAATCGGCGTCTGCCCGTCACGCGACAGCCGCCGGCAGGCAGACAGCCCGTCTTCGCCCGGCATCATGACATCCAGGACGATCAAGTCGAACATTGATGACGCCAGCAGCGCATCCATTTCCTTCGCATCTTGCGCACATGCGGCCCGCATCCCGTTCTTCTCCAGATAGCGGCTCACCGCCGTCCGGATCTCACGATGGTCATCGACAATCAGAATATGAGGGGCATTGTTCATGGCCCGGAACCATAGACCAGTCCGCTGCAAAGGTCCGCGGGAGTTTTGTATCGTAATGTATCAGCCCGGCGGCCTCAGCAGCCGTTGTCCCGCCCTGCGATGTGAAATAGTCTGCCGCCGCTGACCGGCAATGCCGTCATCGGCAAGCGTGTATTCGACGGTTTCTGCGCCGCCTGCCACGGCGAAAACGCCACCGGCCGCCAAGGTTCGGGCCCGCCGCTGATTCATGTGATCTATGAACCTGGCCATCATGCCAACGCGGCGTTTCAACGTGCGGTCGCAAGAGGCGTGAAGAGCCATCACTGGCCATTCGGCGATATGCCCCGTATCGAAGGGCTGACCCGCGGAGACGTGGCAATGGTAATCGACTACATTCGCGGCATTCAGCGTGAAAACGGGATCAACTGAAGGAATACCCAAATGAAACTCATCGCGGCTTTCCTGGCGTTCAGCGCCTTCGCCACTGCTGGTCTCGCACATTCCCAGATGGACACAACGACACCCGCTGATGGCACGCAGATTACAGAAGTTCCACCGGAAATCACCTTTGTTTTTGCGGATAAAATCCGTCTGACGCTGGTAGAGGCAAGCTATCAGAATGGTTCCCCGGCCGAACTGGATCTGAACGGCCAGAAAAGCTTTGCCCGCACGTTCGTTTTTCCCTTCCAAGGTGCGGGGAAAGGCACTTACCGGATCGAATGGCGCGGGCTAGGAATAGACGGGCATCCGATGCAGGGTGAGTTCCAGTTCACGGTAGAATGAACATGCCGGATATCTGGGGAACAGCCGCGCTGCTTGTAAAGCTGATGCTGTACGCCGGAGCGACGGGTGCGACGGGGCTTGTGCTGATCCGCACTGCCTTCCCAAGGCTGGTTGATCCGCTGCGGGGCCGGATCAACGCTCAAACCGCGGTGCTGGCCAGCCTTGCGCTGACTGCTGCGGTGCTGAGCTTTGCCCTGCGCGGCGCCGCCTTGACCGGCAGTGCCGACGGCATGACAGACCCGGAAATGCTGGGGCTGCTATGGCAGACCGCTGCCGGCAATACGCTGCTCTACCGGGCCGCGGGCGCTCTGCTGCTGCTCGCGGGTTTGCTTTTCAGCAAGACCCGCCCCTGGATCTCATTGGCCGGGGGCCTCCTGTTGCTCTGGTCCTTCTCTCAGATCGGCCATATCCCAGCGACTGGGCAGTTGTCTCTGCGGATCCTGCTTCTCGCGCATCTCGTCGGCATTGCTTTTTGGATTGGCGTCCTCGGCCCGCTGCGGGATCTGTCCCGCAAGTCTGAGCACCTGGAACATGCAGCTTTGCTTGGCCACAGGTTCGGACAGGCCGCCATGATTATCGTTCCAGGGCTTCTTTTTGCGGGGCTGCTGATGGCTTGGCAGTTGTTGGGCCACCCAAGACTGCTGCTGACAACAGGCTATGGTCAAGCGCTGTCGCTTAAGCTGGTGCTGATTTCCGCAGTGCTGATTCTTGCTGCCCTGAACAAGCTGCGTTTTGTCCCGGCTTTGCGTGACGGTCAGGCGCGAGCCGGCAGGCATTTGGCCCGCTCCATCGAAATTGAGGCATTGATCTTGCTGGCAGTGCTTGCGGCGACCGCAACGTTGACCAGCATTCTGACGCTTCCGAATTGAAATTCACAGGAAGCAACGGGATTTCTCAATTTCTGCACCCGCGGCAGGGATGTTTCCCCGCCTGGCACAAGCAACTGGCGGCGCCGGGCTGACAGTTCAGCTTGCCGGCATGAAAGCACTCTAAGCGACTCCGCGATCTGGGATATCCTTGCCTTCGTACGCCCAACCTGGCCTGTACGGCTGCAGGAAATGCAGGAGACCCGGAATCAGCCGCACAAATAAGCAAATCTGCGGATCAGGCCTGGGGTCAGGACGCATTGGAAATGCCGCTGCGGCGACTTCTGCGGAACATTGTCCTCAAGGTCGGCGCCATCACTCGCGGCAGGTCCGGGAGCCGCGGCAGAAAGCAAGACGGGTAAGAAAAACCCGCGAATCCGCTTTGGCGGATCAAATCGTCTGCGCAAAACCGATTGACTGAGACATACCCGTTACCAAAGTCCTGAGCCTAAAGACGGCTGTTCATTTCGGCCTGCATGTTTTCGATGGAATTGCGAAGCTGGGCCGTAAACGCCTGGGTGGTCAGCGACTGCGTTGTGTAGCCCGGGGTGAGAATCGATACACCCGTTCCGATTCGCGGGCGGAACCGGCGAATGGCAAGGTCAGCCGTTGTCTGGCGCTGCTGCAGGCAGCTGTAGGCGGTGATCATATCGCAGATCATGTAGCAAACGCCCGCCGCAACAAACTGCAGGCCCGGCGCCCAGGTGCGCAGCTCCAGCCGCTTGCGGAGCCGGCAGCCGCTCCTCTGAAACGCAGCCTCCGTCCGGGCCGTCAGCGGGTGTTTGTCAAAAAGCACCGCCATCGGCTGCCCGTCCAGATCCTGCGGTGTGATCTCTTCGGCGGCCGCAAGCGGATCGCTGGCGGGCACAACGCAGACGCATTCCAGATCGAAATCCATCTGCCGGACAGATGGACGCGGCACCGGTGTTTCGGCAAAGCCTATGTCGAATTGCTGCGAGGCGATCAGATCTTCGATCACGTCCGACGACCGCATGATCAAGGAAACCTCAAGCTCATCCTTGCCCTGCAGAAAATCCGTTAGAATCCGCGGCATAAACAGGCTGGCCGCCGCCGGGTGGCAGGCAACGCGCAGCTTGCCTGCCTCGTGGCTGCGGATCTTGCTCACCGTGCGCTCGACCCGTTCGATACGTTCCAGAACGGTCTCGCATTCCTCCAGAAAGAACCGCGCTTCGGGCGTCGGGATCAGCTTGCCCTGCTCGCGGACAAACAGGCTGAAGCCCAGTTCGCCCTCCAGCGTCGAGATCATCGTGCTGACCGCCGGCTGTGTGCGTCCGACGGTGCGCGCGGCCTGTGAGATGGAGCCGCTGCGCATGACCTCGCGGAAGGTGAAGATCTGGCGGATCGAGAAGTTCATGGCATGGGTATTAAGTAAATTGATGGAGTCACAGATATTTTGAAATTGATCTTATGCCCTTTGTCCAGCCAAATCCGCCAAACCCGGCGAGGGGACGCTGGAAGGAGGACAGATGGACACATTCTCGAAATACTTGCTGACCGGGCTGATCTGCCTGGTGGCCTTGGGCCAGTTCGTCCAGGTGGTCACCCGCTATCTGCTGCAGATCCCGGTGATGGGGCTGGAAGAGACCATGCTCTACCCGACCATCTGGCTCTACATCCTCGGTGCCGTGAACGCCTCGCGCGAGGATACCCACATCCGCGCCAACGTGCTGGAGATCGCCATCAAGACAGAGCGCGGCCACACCGTGCTGGCGGTCATCGGTGAAATCATCAGCCTGACCGTCGGCCTTTGGCTGCTGAGCTGGGCCTGGGAGTACACCATGTACGCCTGGCGTGTCTGGAAGGAGAGCCCGACGCTCTACCTGCCGACTTTCTATTCCGAAGCAGCACTGGTGGCCGGGCTGGCCCTGATGATGCTCTACACCGCGGTGCACCTGCTGCGCCACGTCAATGCCCTGCGTGCCGGAGCCGCAAAATGATCGAGATTGCCCTTCTTGCCATCGCCGTCCTGGTGCTGACCCTGACCCTTGGCGTGCCGCTGCCCTACTGCTTCGGCGCTGCCCTGATGATCATGTATTTCCTTGGCGATGTGACCATGAAAGGCATGATGCTGTGGGGCTCCCAGCAACTGGGCAACCCGGTGCTGCTGGCCATTCCGCTGTTTGTTCTGGCAGGCACCATCATGTCAGCCAGCGGCATCGCCGCCTCGCTGCTTAACTTCGTCAATGCCTTCATCGGCCATATCCGCGGCGGCCTGGGCGTTGTGGCTGCGGTCAGCTGCGCCATTATCGGTGCTATCTCCGGCTCCGGCCTGACCGGCATCGCCGCCATCGGCCCGCTGCTGATCCCCGAGATGGAAAAACGCGGCTACCCGCGGGAATACGCCACGGCGCTGATTGCCAACTCGTCCATCCTGGGCCTGCTGATCCCGCCATCGGTCACCATGATCGTCTACGGCTGGGTGACCGACACCTCGATCCTCGCCTGCTTCCTGGCGACCCTCGGGCCGGGCCTGCTGATCATGTTCAACTTTTCGGCCATGAACCTGTGGATGAGCCGCAAGTTCAACCTGGTGCTGGACGACGCGCCCGGCTTCTCGCAACTGGCTGGCGACGTGGCGAAGAAGGGTTTCAACGCGACCCCGGCGCTGCTGATGCCGGTGATCATCCTGGGCGGCATCTACGGCGGCATCATGACCCCGACCGAAGCCGCGGCACTGTCGGTGATCTATGCGCTGCCGGTCGGCTTCTTCATCTACAAGGGCCTCAAATGGAACAGCTTCCTTGAGGCCGGCAAGGAAGCCGCGACCGCCGTCGGCGCGATCATGGTGATGATCCTGTTTTCGATGATCCTGAGCCAGATGTTCGTCTATGAAGCGATCCCGCAGAAGATGGTCAGCGCGATCTTCGAAATCACCGACAACAAGGTGCTGCTGCTGATCTTCATCAACATCCTGCTGTTCCTGGTCGGCATGGTCGTGAACGATGTCACCGCCATCATCCTGATCGCGCCGCTGCTGCTGCCGCTGATGCAGGCGATCGGGGTCACCCCGGTGCAATTCGCCGCGATCATGGGTGTGAACACCGCGATGGGCGGCGTCACCCCGCCCTATGCCTCGATCCTCTACCTTGGCGCGCGGATCGGCAACGTGAAGGTCACCAAGGTGATCCCGCCCGCGATGGTCCTGATCCTGACAGGCTATGTCCCGGTGGTCTTCCTGACCTCGCTGTGGCCCGACCTGTCGCTCTTTCTGCCGCGTTTCTTCGGCTACTGAACCACCCCTGACACCCTACGGAGGAGACTACCCATGAAACACTTTCTGACCGGCACAGCCGCCGCTGCCCTGATGTCCCTGGCGGGCCTCGCCTCGGCCGCAGACCTGAAAATGAGCCACGTGCGGCCCCAGGACACCACCATCGACAAGGAACTGCGCGCCTTCGCAGCACAGGTGGACGAGACCACCGGCGGCGACGTGTCGATCAACATCTTCCCGGCTTCTGCCCTGGGCGATTACACCACCGTGCAGGAACGCATCAGCGTCGGCGCCATCGACATGGCCACCCAGCCCGCCGCCGCAGCGGCAGACCGCCGGATGCAGATCAGCTCGTTCCCCTATCTGGCGAATAACTGGGCCGAGGCCCGTGAGATCTACGGCCCGAACGGCCCGGTCCGCAATGTGATGGCGGAACTGTATGCCAAGCAGGACATCACCATGCTGGCGGCCTACCCGGTGTATTTCGGCGGCGTTGCGCTCAACACCGATCCGGTCAATCCGGGCGACCCGTCGCAGGCAAACGGCATCAAGGTCCGGGTGCCGGGCATCAAGAGCTTCCAGCTGACCGGCGAGGCACTGGGCTACATCCCGTCGCCGATCCCCTTTTCCGAGGCGTTCACCGCGATTCAGACCGGTGTTGTTGACGGCGTGATCGGCTCCGGTGCTGAGGGCTATTACGCGTCCTTCCGTGACGTGACTAAATCTTACGTGCCTGCCAACACCCACTTTGAAGTCTGGTATATGATCATCTCCAACGGTTCGCTCGCCGAACTGGATGCTGAGGATCAGGAAGCGCTGAAAACCGCCGCTGCGGATTTCGAGGCACAGCGCTGGACCGTCGCAGAGGAGGATCAGGGCAAATGGGAACAGCGCCTTGCCGATGACCTGGGTGCCAAGGTGATCGCGCTGAGCGATGAGGAACTGGGCGCAATGGCTGCGAAGGTGCGCAGCGACGTCTGGCCGGTTGTTCTGGAAGATGTCGGCGCCGACTGGGGCCAGGGCATTCTTGACCAGATCGGCAAGTAATCCCGCGACAAAGAGCGGGGCGGCCGCACGCCGCCCCGCAACCGAAGCAATCCCCGAGGAAGCGGCAGGATGGAAGCAGATTATGCAGTGATCGGCGGCGGCGTTGTCGGCCTCTCCGTGGCCTGGGGACTGCTCAGGCGCGGCAAGCGCGTGACGGTTCTGGACGGCGATGACGGATCGTTCCGGGCCAGCCGCGGCAACTTCGGCCTGGTCTGGGTCCAGTCCAAGGGCATGAAGCAGCCGCGCTACGCAAGCTGGAGCCAGCAGTCCGCAGCCGCCTGGGGCGGATTTGCGGAAGAACTGCAAGACGGCACCGGCCGGTCCGTCGGGCTGCAGCAGAACGGCGGCTATGACCTGCATTTCTCCGAAGAAACGCTTTATGCCACCGTCGCGCAATATGACGCCCTGAAGGACAAACTGGGCGGCAATTACCCCTACGAGGTTCTGGGCCGCAATGCGCTCAGCCGGGAGGAGCCGCATATCGGCCCCAAGGTGGCTGGCGCGATCCTGCATCACCAGGACGGGCACGCAAACCCGCTGCGGCTGCTGGTGTCGCTGGCAGAGGACGTGCGGCGGCTGGGCGGCGAAGTCCTGAATGGCAAGACCGTAACTTCGGTCGCCAAGCCGGATGGATTCGCCGTCCAATGCAGCGACGGCACCTCCGTCACGGCCGGCAAGGTTGTGCTCTCCGCCGGGCTCGGCGCGATGGAGCTTGGCCCCAAGCTGGGCTTCAAGGCTCCGGTGCGGCCGCAGCGCGGCCAGGTGCTGATCACCGAAAAACTGCCGAAACTGATCAACCGCCCCTCGCTGATAGCCCGCCAGGTGGATGAGGGCGGCATACAGATCGGTGCCACCAACGAAGAGGTCGGGCTGGACGACGGCGTGACGCAGCCGGGCCTGTCCGGCCTGGCGGCCGAGGCCATCGCGGCCTACCCGGCGCTGGCCCGCGCGCAACTGGTGCGCAGCTGGGGCGCCCTGCGCATCCTGTCGCCCGACGGCCTGCCGATCTACCAGGAAAGCCCCGAACTGCCGGGCGCCTACCTTGTCACCTGCCACAGCGGCATCACCCTGGCCGCGGCCCATGCGCTGTTCCTGCCCGACTGGCTGGAGGGCACCGCGGCCGCCCCTGATCTGGAGGTGTTCAGTGAAGACCGTTTCCCCGTTTCTTGAGCTGGAGGACGGCCCCCGCGTGCGGGTCTGGTTCGACGGCCAGCCGCTGGATCTGCCCGCAGGCGCCAACCTGGCGGCCGCGCTGCTGGCGGCCGGCGTGCAGGTGTTCCGCCACACGCCGGTATCAGGCGCGCCGCGGGCGCCGTTCTGCATGATGGGCGCCTGTTTCGAGTGCCTGGTGGAGACCGGCGGCACCGTGCGCCAGGCCTGCATGATGGAAGTGGAAGAGGGTATGCGGATTGCCCGCCCAACTGAAACGGAGGCTGCCGATGCTCCGCTGTGACCTTGCCATCATCGGTGCCGGCCCGGCTGGGATGGCTGCAGCCGCCGAGGCCGCCCAGCGCGGCCTCAGCGTCATCCTGCTGGATGAGCAGAACCGCCCAGGCGGGCAGATCTACCGCGACGTGGACCGCGCCTCCGGTCCGCGCGGCGCCATCCTGGGGCCCGACTACCAGCACGGCATGACCCTGACAGAGAACCTTCATCAGGCGGGGATCATCCATCTCTCCGGCGCCATTGTCTGGGCCATCGAGGACGGTTTCCGCATTTCCTTCACCCGCGAGGGCCGCGGCGAGCAGGTAAAGGCACAGCGGGTGATCCTGGCAACCGGCGCGCTGGAGCGTCCGATGCCCCTCCCCGGCTGGACCCTTCCCGGCGTCATGACGGCCGGCGCTGCGCAGATTCTGCTGAAGCAGTCCGGCGTGCTGCCGCGCCGGGCGGTGCTCGCCGGCAGCGGGCCGCTGCTTTATCTGATCGCGGCGCAGATGGTGCGCGCGGGCACACCGCCGCTGGCGCTGGTCGAAACCCAAACTGCGGCCAGCCTGCTGTCGGCAGGGCGGCACTTAACCGGTGCGCTGCGCGGCTGGCGCTATCTGGCCAAGGGTTTGAAGATGCTGGCGGAGATCAAACGCGCCGGCGTGCCCCGCTATACTGGCTCAACCGGCATTGCGGTGACCGGCAGCACCCAGGCTGAAGCCGTGACTTTCCGCAGCAAGGGGCGGGACCATCGCATTGCCTGCGATACGGTCCTGCTGCATCACGGGGTGGTGCCGAACACCCAAGCCGCCCGCTCTATCAACGTGCCGCATGCCTGGTCCGGAGCGCAGCAGTGCTTTGTGCCAGAAACCGGCGCTTGGGGCGAGACCGGCAAGGCCGGCATTCTGATCGCCGGGGACGGCGCCGGCATCAGCGGCGCCATGGCCGCCGAATTTGCCGGCCGCATCGCTGCGCTGAAAGCGGCGGAGGAACTGGGACGGATCACCGCGCAAGAGCGCGACCGCCTGGCCGCGCCGCTGTTCGATCACCGCAGCCGGGAAACCGCCGTGCGGCCGTTCCTGGATGCAGCCTTTCCGCCCTATACCGGCGCTTTGCAGCCTGCGGACACCACCATTGTTTGCCGCTGCGAGGAAGTCACCGCAGGCGACATCCGCAGTTATGCCAGGCTCGGCTGCCTCGGCCCGAACCAGGCCAAAGCCTTCGGTCGTGCCGGAATGGGCCCCTGCCAGGGCCGCTATTGCGGGCTGACGGTGACCGCCCTTCTGGCCGAGGCGAACGGGCAGACCCCGGATGAGACCGGCTATTACCGGATCCGTCCACCGATAAAACCCGTAACACTGGGCGAACTGGCCGCGATGGAAGATCCATCCGCCAAAGCCGCTGAATAGGAGAAAACAATGATCGAACGGATCGACACCGGCACCCGCATGAGCAAAATCGTGAAGCACAACGGCGTGGCCTACCTTTGCGGCCAGGTCGGCGACGGCGCCGATGCAGCCGAACAGACCCGCGACTGCCTGTCCCGGGTCGAGGCGCTGCTGGAGAAAGCCGGGTCCTCACGGCAGCAGATCCTGCAGGCGATTGTCTGGCTGGCCGACATGAAGGACTTTGCCGAGATGAACGCGGTCTGGGATGCCTGGATCCCGCAAGGCCACGCCCCGGCCCGCGCCTGCGGCGAGGCCAAGCTGGCACGGCCGGAGCTGAAGGTGGAAATCATCGTGACTGCGGTTTGCTGACCAGGCCCGCATCCATGCCGCGCCTGAGCGTTCGCCTGAGAGGGGCAAGCCTGCCTGGGCTGGACCGGCTAAAGAATACTCGGCGGAAGCCTACGACGCGCGCGGCTAACGCCTTGCACAGGAAACAAATTCTAGCTTCCTTCGCCATAGCGGCCAGTTATCAAGTATTCCTATGGCCCAGGAACTCTTCAACCAACTTTGGCCGGACTCGAGGCGCGCCGGGGTTGCCGGTGAGATGCCCTATCGTATGGAACAGCTCTTAACTTGAAATCCTAAGCAACCCGCTTGCAGAGAACCGCGAAGATCAAGAAGTCCAAGGCTACGGCGCTTTCCGGGATTCTGCCGATGGAGGCGGTTCCTGGGAATCCCGGAAGGGGAACTAGCTGTGGCCGCTACAAAATTGCGGACACCACCCGTTCGCCATTCAAGACAGCATTCGTCTTGCAACATCTTCCAGAAGATCGCGCAAGTCGAACTCCCCGCCCATTTTCGACAACTCGCGCTCTTGGAGAATGAAAGACAGGCCATGCACGAAGCTCCAGAGTAAGAAACCGCGGCGGCGCACCTCCTGCGTAATTTCCGGTTCTCCAATGCATTTGGCGACCTCCGCGAGAACAATGCCGAAAGTTACCTGACCATCTTCTTCAATCCTTGGGTCAACGATACGGTCCGCGAACCCACCGAATTTGAGCCGGAAGATCTCGGGTTCGCGCAAGGCGAAACCGATATATTCCAAACCGATCACAGTCAGCCTGTCAGGTGAGCCTTCGGGGACGGTTTCGAGCGCCTCCAGCATTCTGGAGCGGTGCCGCTCCAGCCCCTCAAGCACTGCTGCAACCAGCATATCTGTCTTATCTTTGAAGTGTTTGTACGGCGCGGCGGTGGACACCCCGGCCAAACGGCACGCCTCGGAAACGGAAAATTTTTCCGGGCCCTTTTCTTCAAGAAGCTGCCGCGTCGCCTCGACGAGCGCCGCCCGCAAATCGCCGTGGTGATACCCCTTTTTCAACATAGCTTGCTTAGAATTCGCATCGTGTTTCGGCGCATGTTTTCTCTGCTTTTCAGTCATGTCCGAGTAATCGCAAATTGATCCCCCCTTGTCAAAGTTAGAACCGCTAACATATGTTAGAGATGCTAACTTTATGAGGCTGATCCTCCCCCAATGAAGTGGTCCGCCGTTATGTTTAGGAAAACGGAGGATCAGAATGGGAACGAAGCGACACAAGCCGGAAGAGATTGTCACGAAGCTGCGGCAGGTTGAGGTGCTTGTCGGTCAGGGATTGCAGCG
>JBFOLS010000447.1:0-11819 GCA_040830225.1 Leisingera sp. | reverse complement strand
CAATTGCGTCAATGAACCCAGCGGCGAAACCTGCAGCCAGCAACAGCAGCAGGGTCTCAAAACCCACTTCCAGCATGCGGTTAATCAGCCTTTGAAGTCGCTTTGGGCGTAGCCCTGGATGTATAGAAGAGCCGTCAAATCCCCATGGTTGACGCGGATATCGCACTCTGCCGCAACCGAGGGCTTGGCGTGCAGCGCAACACCTGACCCGGCCCGTTTCAACATACCTAGATCATTGGCACCGTCACCCACAGCCATCACTTCCGCCTCGCCGATGCCCAGCCGGGCAGTGATCTGCTCAAGAGCTTCAACCTTAGCCTCTCGGCCCAGAATGGGGCGGCCCGCTTCGCCGGTCAGCTTGCCGTCTTCGGCCAGCAGGGTGTTGGCGCGGTTTTCGTCAAAACCCAGTTCTGTTGCCACTTTTGAAGTGAAGGCCGTGAAGCCGCCCGAAACCAGCGCTGCATAAGCACCGTCGGCCTTCATGGTCGCCAGCAGCTGACTGCCGCCCGGCATCGGTGTGATGCGCTCGGCCAGCACCTTGGCGATCACCGTTTCCGGCAGTCCCTTCAGCAATCCGACCCGCTCGGTCAGGGCGCCTTCAAAATCCAGCTCGCCGTTCATAGCCCGCGCGGTGATCTCCTTCACCCGCGCGCCGACGCCTGCTTCCTCGGCCAGCTCGTCAATGCATTCCTGCTGAATCATCGTGGAATCCATGTCGGCCAGCAGCATCTTCTTCTTGCGCCCATCCGCTGCCTGAATGACCAAATCCACGCCCATTTTCTGCAGGTCGTCCCAGACGCCCCAACGGTTGCCCGGCATTTGCTCCAGTGTAAACTCCGCTGCCTCGCCCAATGCCAGCCAGTCCGCTTCACCGCCGCCCCAAGCATTGCGCAGCGATTCGATCAGCGCAGGCTCCAGCACCGGGCGGGCAGGGTTGCAAAGCAGGGTGGCAACAAACATCGGGATGCTCCGTTCCTTTGGATTTCCCCTGTCATAGCGGTCTGTTTCCGGATCGGCCAGCCTGCCTGAAACCGTCAAAAACAGGGGGCATTATAAGGCATGCCGAGTGCACTCATTTTGAACCGGCTGTTTCCGATGGTGGAAAAACGTGTCGCAAAAAGAGGATGTTTAGCCGCATTTTTCTGATTTTTCTGTTGCATGCCGCGCTGCAGCGGCCTAGCTCTGATGGCGGGACACCCCTCCCCAACGAGGGGCGCTTATCTGGAAGGGTAGCATTGATGGCTATTGCACAACCGGCATCGCGGCCGGCCAATCCGCGTTTTTCTTCTGGCCCTTGCGCCAAACCTCCCGTCTTTGATGTTGCCAAACTGGCCGATGCGCCGCTGGGCCGCTCACACCGTGCTGCGGTGGGCAAGGAGCGCCTGAAGGCTGCGATAGAAGGCACCCGCGAAATCCTGAACATCCCCGCCGATTACAAGATCGGCATCGTGCCCGCCTCCGACACCGGTGCCGTGGAAATGGCGATGTGGAACCTCCTGGGCGCCCGCGGGGTTGAGATGCTGGCCTGGGAAAGCTTTGGCTCCGGCTGGGTCACTGACGTTGTGAAACAGCTGAAGCTGGACGCCACCGTCAAAACCGCCGACTACGGTCAGATCATTGATCTCGCCACAGTCGATTTTGCCAACGATGTTGTCTTCACCTGGAACGGCACCACCTCCGGCGTGCGGGTCCCCAACGGCAACTGGATTCCGGCAGACCGTGAAGGGCTGACCATTTGTGACGCTACCTCCGCCGCTTTTGCACAGCGTCTGCCCTGGGACAAGCTGGATGTGACCACCTTCTCCTGGCAGAAGGTGCTGGGCGGCGAGGCGGCGCACGGCATGCTGATCCTGTCTCCCCGGGCGGTGGAACGGCTGGAAAGCTACACCCCGGCCTGGCCGCTGCCCAAGATTTTCCGGCTGACGAAAGGCGGTAAGCTGATCGACGGTATTTTCCAGGGCGCCACCATAAACACGCCCTCGATGCTGGCCGTGGAAGACTACTTGCTGGCGCTCGATTGGGCCCGTTCGATCGGCGGGCTGGAAGGCCTGCGCGAACGCGCCTACGCCAATCTGGCCGCAGTTCAAAGCTTCGTGCAGGACAACCCCTGGATTGCCTTCCTGGCCGAGCAGCCGGAAAACCGCTCCAACACCAGCGTTTGCCTCAAGTTCACTGACCCCCGCATCCAGGATGGCGCCGTGTTTGCCAAGGCCGTCGCCAAACGGCTGGAGGCCGAAGGCGTGGCTTATGACATTGGCGCTTACCGCGACGCGCCTCCGGGCCTGCGTATCTGGTGCGGCGGAACGGTGGAGGCCACGGATGTGGCCGCGCTGATGCCTTGGATCAAATGGGCCTTTGAGGCCGAGATCGCAGCCCAGACTGAGGCTGCCTGAGACAAGAACGTTCCGGAATGGAAACTCCGGGACGCCTTTCGCCCCGCAAGGGCACGCTTACCAACATCCGGCCGCAACAGGCCCCCGCAAAAGGACCAAAAAAACATGGCTCCCAAAGTTCTCGTCTCCGACAAACTCTCGGAAACCGCTGTCCAGATTTTCCGCGACCGCGGCATTGATGTCGACTTCCTGCCCGACGTGGGCAAGGACAAAGAAAAGCTGGCGGAAATCATCGGCCAGTACGACGGTCTCGCGATCCGCTCTGCCACCAAAGTGACCGAGAAAATCCTTGAGAAGGCAGACAACCTCAAGGTGGTTGGCCGCGCCGGCATCGGTACCGACAACGTCGATAAGGAAGCTGCCTCCAAACGCGGTGTGATCGTGATGAACACACCCTTCGGCAACATGATCACCACAGCCGAACATGCAATTGCGATGATGTTCGCCACAGCCCGCCAATTGCCGGAGGCCTCGGCCTCCACCCATGCCGGCAAATGGGAAAAGTCGAAGTTCATGGGGGTTGAGCTGACCGGCAAAACCCTCGGCGTGATCGGCGCCGGCAATATCGGCGGCATCGTCTGCGACCGCGCCCGCGCCCTCAAGATGAAGGTGGTGGCATATGACCCCTATCTGAGCACCGAGAAGGCCGACACGATGGGCGTCGAAAAGGTTGAGCTGGACGAATTGCTGGCCCGTGCCGATTTCATCACTCTGCATGTGCCGCTCACCGATCAGACCCGCAACATCCTGTCCAAGGAAAACCTGGAGAAGACCAAGAAAGGTGTCCGCATTATCAACTGTGCCCGCGGCGGTCTTGTGGATGAGGCTGCACTGGCCGAGCTTCTGACCTCCGGCCATGTGGCAGGCGCGGCTTTTGACGTGTTCTCGGTAGAACCGGCCAAGGAAAATGCCCTCTTCGGTCTGCCGAATGTGGTCTGCACCCCGCACCTGGGCGCCGCCACCACCGAAGCACAGGAAAACGTTGCTCTTCAGGTGGCCGAGCAGATGTCCAACTACCTGCTGACCGGTGCGGTGGAAAACGCTCTCAACATGCCTTCGGTCACCGCCGAGGAAGCCAAGGTCATGGGGCCTTGGATCAAGCTGGCCGACCATCTGGGTTCCTTCGTGGGCCAGATGACCGACGAGCCGATCAAGGCGATCAACATTCTCTATGACGGTGTCGCGGCAGGCATGAATCTGGACGCGCTGAACTGCGCTGTAATTGCGGGGATCATGAAACGTTCCAACCCCGAGGTGAACATGGTTTCCGCGCCTGTGGTGGCCAAGGAGCGCGGCATCCAGATCTCTACCACCAATCAGGACAAATCCGGTTCCTTTGACGGATACGTCAAGGTGACCGCTGTAACCTCGAAACGCGAGCGTTCGGTGGCCGGCACCGTGTTCTCGGACGGTAAACCGCGGTTCATCCAGATCAAGGGCATCAACATCGAGGCGGATGTGGGCGCACATATGCTGTACACCACCAACGAGGACGTGCCCGGTATCATCGGCACCCTGGGCCATACCCTGGGCAACAACGGCGTCAACATCGCCAACTTCACCTTGGGTCGTGCCGAGGCGGGCGGCGAAGCCATTGCGCTGCTTTACGTGGACGAGCGGGTCCCGGCAGAAGCCCGTGCAGAGCTTGCCGAAACCGGTCTGTTCAACCAGATCAAGCCGCTGGAGTTTGACGTCGTCTGAGCGACCTGAAAACTGCGGCAGACCGCTCCTGCACCCCGGTGCGGGGGCGGTCCCTCAGTTTCAGTGCAGGCGTGAACACCGCTTTTTCCGGGCGGTTGCGCAGAACAACGGCCGCAAAGATCAGCATCGACAGCAGAGCAACGGCCGATCCGGCTTGCGCTAGCGCTTCAGTGCGCTCCAATATGGCCAGGGGGATGCCTGGAACCAGCAGCGCCAAAGCCAGCAGGGCACTGCCCAGATGCAGCCGCGGCAACAGCCCCTCAGCCGCTTCGGGCAGAAGGTGGTAATACAGCGCATAGATCGCGCAGCTGACCCAGCCCAGCAGATTCAAATGCCCGTGCGCCGGCGACAGAAGGTGATCCTGGCTTGCCGACATCTGGATGCCCCAAACCATTCCGCCAACCGCTGATGCCACTGCGGCCAGCATGAACCATCGAGCAATTCCCTTCATCTTTCCCTCCCGGCAAGCCTCTGCGCAGCAATCTCTCCGCTAAAGGTGGTGCAGGCTGGCAGTTTGGCCAGCATCTATTCTGCAGCACCCGGGGTTGAGCCCACCGGCGCAATGCGCCATCACTGCCGCCAAGCCCGCACACAGGAGCCGCAACATGACCGCCCCCCTTTATGCCATCGGAGACATCCACGGCCAGCTCGACATGCTCGAGGATGCACTGCAGCGGATCGAGGATGATGGCGGTCCGGACGTCCGCATCATCTTTCTGGGTGACTACACCGACCGCGGCCCGGACAGCCGCGGGGTGATCGAACGGCTGCTGCAGGGCCAGGCGGAAGGGCGGAACTGGATCTGCCTCAAAGGTAACCACGACCGA
The DNA here is from genome assembly GCA_040830225.1 of Leisingera sp. Classification (GTDB taxonomy): domain Bacteria; phylum Pseudomonadota; class Alphaproteobacteria; order Rhodobacterales; family Rhodobacteraceae; genus Leisingera. Next base: position 6,898 of record JBFOLS010000447.1, on the reverse strand, counting down.
ATGTTCTCAATGTTCCTGGAGGAATACCCGCGCAATGATGCGCTTCTGCTGGTTGGCTACCACTGGCTGCATGAACGTATCGGCGGCATCGAAACCCTGCAGTCCTACGGTGTCGAAGCGGCGGAGGGCGACCGGATCTTCCAGGTCCACAAACGCGCCCGCGCCGCCGTGCCGCAGGCGCATCTGGATTTCCTCCAAGACTTGAAGCCGTATTATCAAGAGGGAGAGCTGCTGTTTGCTCACGCGGGCATCCGCCCCGGCCTGCCGCTGGATCAGCAAAACGAGGATGACCTGATCTGGATCCGCCAGGAATTCCTCAACGATGAGCGCGCCCATCCCTGGCTGGTGGTGCACGGCCACACGCCGGCAAAGCAGGCAGAGCATTGCGTGAACCGCATCAACCTCGACAGCGGCGCCGGCTACGGCCGCCCGCTCACGGCTGCGGTGTTCGAAGGCCGCGAGTGCTGGCTGCTGACGGATCAGGGCCGGGTGCCGCTTACCCCATGAACTCAGGCTCTTTCATCTTTCCGGAAATACTCCGGGGGTGAGCGCCTATGGTGCGAGGGGGCAAAGCCCCCTTCACCAGGCGCAAAGTCAACTCAGGCCCAGTCCAGCACCACCTTGCCGGATTGGCCGGATTTCATCGCCGCAAAGCCTTCGGCAAAATCGTCCACCTTGAACCGGTGGGTGATGACCTTGCTCACATCCAGTCCGTTCTGCAGCATGGCGATCATCTTGTACCAGGTTTCAAACATTTCGCGGCCGTAGACCCCCTTGATGGTGATCGCCTTGAACACGATGCGCGACCAGTCCACTGGCGATTTTCCCGGCGGGATACCCAGAAGCGCAATTCTGCCGCCCATCACCAGGCTTTCCACCATCTGATCCAGCGCGATCTGGCTGCCTGACATCTCCAGCCCTACGTCGAACCCTTCTTTCAAGCCCAGTTCATGGGCCACATCGTTCAGGTCTTCCTTGGCGACGTTGACGGCACGCACGGATGGCGCCACTTGTTCGGCCAGACGCAGCCGGTCCGGGTTGATGTCGGTGATCACCACATTGCGGGCGGAAGCATGGCGCGCGACCGCGGCGGCCATGATGCCAATGGGGCCGGCTCCGGTGATCAGCACGTCTTCTCCCAGCAGGTCGAAACTCAACGCCGTGTGCACCGCATTGCCCAGGGGATCAAGGATCGCGCCGATTTCATCCGGGATGTCGTCCGGCAGCGGCACCACGTTGAAAGCCGGCAGGCGCAGGTACTGGGCGAAGGAGCCCTGCTCATTCACGCCGATGCCGCGGGTGCCGGGGTCCAGGTGGAACTTTCCCGAGCGGCTCTGGCGCGAGTCATGTTCAATCAAATGCCCCTCGCCTGAACAGCGCTGGCCCACTTCCAACCCGGTCACATCCTTGCCGATCTCGACAATCTCGCCGGCAAACTCATGGCCGGTGATCATCGGTACCGGCACCGTATGCGCGGCCCATTCATCCCAGTTCCAGATATGGATATCGGTGCCGCAGATGCCGGTCTTGTTGACCTTAATCAGCACTTCGTCCGGCCCGATCTCCGGCACCGGCGCCTGCACCATCCACAGGCCCTCCCTGGGGTGGCTTTTCTCCAGCGCCTTCATCGTGTTCGGCAGGCTCATGAGATCACCCCCAGTTCCTTGCCAACCTTGCCAAAGGCCGCAAGGGCGCGGTCCAGTTCATCCTTTGTAAGAGACGCATTCATCTGAGTCCGGATGCGCGCCTGGCCGCGCGGCACCACCGGGAAGAAGAAGCCTGAAACATACACGCCCTCATCGAACAGCCGCGCCGCCATGTCCTGTGCCAGTTGCGCTTCGCCCAGCATTACCGGGATGATCGGGTGCTCACCGGGTAAGAGATCAAAGCCCAGTTCTTCCAGCCCTGCGCGCCAGTACTTCGCATTCTCGAACAGCTGCGCCCGCAGGCTGTCCCCTTCTTCAACCAGCCGGATCGCTTCCAGTCCGGCTGCAACAATTGATGGCGGCAGCGAATTGGAGAACAAATAGGGCCGCGCCCGCTGCCGCAGCAGGTCGATCACTGGCTGCGGCCCGGCGATATAGCCGCCGATGGCCCCCCCAAGTGCTTTGCCCAAGGTTCCCGTCAGAATGTCCACGTCCACTCCGAAGTGCTCCGGCGTGCCGGCGCCGGTTGCACCCATGAAACCGGTGGCGTGGCAGTCATCCACCATCATCACCGCATCGTATTTGTCCGCCAGCGCCCGGATCTCGGGCAGCTTGGCCAGGTAACCGTCCATCGAGAACACGCCGTCGGTCGCAATCATGATATGCCGCGCGCCGTCCTCGCGGGCCTGCTTCAGCCAGGCCTCAAGGTCGTTCATGTCGCTGTTGAGATAGCGGTAGCGCTTGGCTTTGCACAGGCGCACCCCGTCGATGATCGACGCATGGTTCAGCGAGTCAGAAATGATCGCATCCTCCGGCCCCAGGAGCGGCTCGAACAGCCCGCCGTTGGCGTCAAAGCAGGCCGCAAACAGGATTGCGTCATCCTTGCCGAGGAACTTCGCCAGCTTCTGCTCAAGTGCCCGGTGAATGTCCTGAGTACCGCAAATGAACCGGACTGAGGCCATGCCAAAGCCCTTCGGTTCCATCGCATCCTTGGCCGCTTGGATCAGGGCAGGGTGGTCTGCCAGTCCCAGGTAGTTGTTGGCGCAGAGGTTAATTACTTCCCGGCCTCCAACCGTAATCTCGCCCCCCTGCGGGGAGGTGATCATTCGCTCACGTTTATACAGCCCCTCGGCCTCGATCTGGGCCAGCGTGTTGGAGATGTCGGTCAGAAATGCGTTGGACATGAGCAAACTCCCTGGATGCCTCGAGTCGCGTGTCTATCATAGCGGAAGCATTTCCGGAATACAGGAATTCACTATCTCGGAAAAAAATCCGTGAAACCGGATTGTCTGGGTGAATTTCCGCCAAACCACACTATCTGCCCCGGCAGCAGCAGGGAGGAGACGGCCATGGCACGCATCACAGGCATCGGCGGAGTGTTTATCAAGGCGCGCGGCGAGGCCAAGGCGCTGGCCGAATGGTACTGCGACTGTCTGGGGTTGGAACTGACGGATTTCGGCGGTGCCGTCCTGAACTGGCAAGAGGACACGGCCGAGGACGGGGGGCTAACCGTCTGGGGCGCCGCGGATCCGGACGGAGGCTGGTTCAGCCCCAGCAGTGCGTCCTTTATGATCAATTACCGGGTCGACGACATGGATGGCATGATCGCGCGGCTGACCCGGGCAGGCATCCCGATCCTGCAAGGCCCGGAAGCGCACGAGAACGGCCGCTTTGCTTGGATCATGGATCCGGAGGGCAACAAGGTCGAACTGTGGGAGCCCAAGCTTTGGGATGAGAAGAACAAGGGCTGATTAAACAAAAAAAGCGCGGCCCCTCTCAGAGACCGCGCTTCACATCTTCTAAGCTGCTTGGCTTATGCCAGCTGCAGGTTCACCGCCGACTCGCGGCCGTCACGGCCGGGCTCGATGTCGAAGGTGACTTTCTGGTTGTCTGCCAGGCCGGTCAGGCCGGAACGCTCAACAGCGGAAATGTGCACAAACACATCTTTGCTGCCGCCGTCGGGTGCGATGAAGCCGTAGCCTTTGGTGGTGTTGAACCATTTTACGGTGCCGGTGGCCATATCCGTAGTCTCCTAAAGTTTTTGCTGCCCGCGTTGGTGCGGCAGCCTGGCGTGGTCGGTCTGGATCGAGAGACTGAAAACGCCGCGGAACGGGAGACAGTGGATCGACAAGAATAACGTTAGCGCCCCTCATATGGGCCGTGGGGGTGAGTCTTTCAAGGGGAATGTGGGGAAGATGCTCACCATCGCCCAGCTCAGCCGGTAAACCGGGGGCATCTGCTTTCCGCCGATGGTCGCTAAATGGATTGCGCTGGGCAACCATGACTATGGTTTTCTCCCTGTACTTGCATGCATTCAGCTAGCTTCGTTAGAGTCAGGATATTCTTCTATTAAAACCGTTTTTTGAGATATCGGAGCAAGCGACAGATGCTTCAATGCTTGCATGCATTGCCTGAAGGCTCAGGAAAGAACAACCTTCTCGAGCGAACGCTAAAACTGGTTGGATGCGTGTTGTTAATGACCGGATGCAGCGGGCAGTCTGCACAAAAAATGCAGTCAGAAACGTACGCGCCTTTCGATGATCGTCCGGAATTCGAGCTGACTTTGCAGCACGATATTGCTGTTGTGAAGGGAACCGTGCGGCATTTCAATGGAGATGGTTCACCGGTGTTTCATCACTTCTTGCCAGTAGCTACTCAAGTCGACCGAAACACCTACTTGATTGCCGTAGATCCGAGCCAGGTGAGCTTGGGCACAGCCCAAGACGTGGCGGGTTTGGCGCGAACTGCCGAGCGGTTTTGCCAAGATACTGGATACAACCTTGTTTCAAAGGGCCTAAGCGTGTTCTCGGACAGCGATCGTATGTTGCTCGTGGAAAAATGTGTACCAGCGGACGTAACTTTGCCGCCTGCGTACAAAGTTGGAGACCGGGCTCCGCGCAAGCCGGATTGACCTTGGTTCTCTAACCCGAACGTTTTTCGAAATGACTTCCGGACAGCACCAAATTTTCAAGCATTCTTCACAATCAGAAACACCCGCGCTGGCCCCTCGGGCGCCGTAATCGAATGTGCCACGTCAGCAGCATAACGCGCGGTGTCGCCGGCCCGCAGCTGGTCCTTGGCATTGCCCGAGGTCACCGTGATCTCACCGTCCAGCACCGTCAGCTGCTCCATCGCGCCCCGGGTGTGGGGCTGGCTGGTCAGGGCACCGCCCTTGTCGAAGCGGATGTCATAGACCTCGTGGCCGCCGGCCTCTTCCGGCGGCGACAGGATGCGGATGCGGCATCCTTGGCCCATGTTCTCGATCTTGGGTACGTCGGCGGCGCGCAGCACCTCGATCCGGTCCTTCATGTCGCCCGCTTCGAGGAGGCCGGCAAAATCCACCTGCAGCGCACGCGTCAGGTTCCACAGAGTTGCGATGGTGGGAGAGCTTTCGCCGCGCTCGATTTGGCTGACCATCGAGCGGCTGACGCCGGAGAGGTTGGCGACCGCCTCCAGGCTCAGGCCCTGGGCGCGGCGGGCCTCTTTCAGGCGGGCGGGCAGCAGGGGCAGGATATCGTCTGGGTTTTCCGTCATGACGGATTCTCTGCGCTGATAGAGCAGGTTTGTCAAATGCTCCTGGACATGACGATTCCGCCCTGGGGTGGTTCACAGGGGGAGCACAGGCGGTGCATGGGATGTAACGCTGCGTTCCGGTGACGGCACGTCCGGGCAGACAGGTCCATGCTGCGGGTGCATAGTGGTGCTGGACCTGAGGAGGAATGAGACAATGACCGACATCGTGATCCTGGACGGCGCCCGCACCGCCGTCGGCACTTTTGGCGGCGCTCTGGCGGGCACCGCGCCCATCGACCTGGCCGCAACCGTTTCAAAGGCTGCGCTGGAGCGCTCCGGCGTCGAGGGCGGCCAGATCGGCCATGTTGTGTTCGGCCACATCATCAACACCGAGCCCCGCGACATGTACCTGAGCCGGGTTGCAGCGATGCAGGCAGGGGTGCCGGATGCGGTACCCGCGATGAACGTGAACCGGCTGTGCGGGTCTGGCGTCCAGGCAATTGTCTCAGCCTATCAATCGCTTGCCATGGGAGACGCCGAGTTTGCGCTGGCCGGCGGCGCCGAGAACATGTCGCGCAGCCCCTATATCATCCAGCAAAGCCGCTGGGGCGCGAAGATGGGTGACGTGAAGTCGCTCGACATGATGCTGGGTGCGCTGAACTGCCCGTTCGGCACCGGCCACATGGGCGTCACGGCGGAGAATGTCGCCGATGAGCACGGCATCACCCGCGAGGAGATGGACGCCTTTGCCCTCACCAGCCAGACCCGCGCTGCTGCGGCCATCGAGGCGGGGCATTTCAAGTCCCAGATCACGCCGGTGGAGGTGAAGGTAAAGCGTGATCTGGTGCCCTTTGAGGTGGATGAGCACCCCAAGGGCACCTCGCTGGAGCAATTGGCCGGGCTGAGGGCGGTGTTCCAGAAGGACGGCCGGGTAACTGCCGGAAATGCCAGCGGAATCAACGATGGTGCGGCAGCGATGGTGCTGGCCACCGCCTCGGCTGCTGAGAAGGCGGGGCTGAAGCCGAAGGCACGGATCCTGGGTTATGCCCATGCAGGTGTGCGGCCTGAAGTGATGGGTATCGGCCCGGTACCGGCGGTGCGCAATCTTCTGGAGAAGACCGGCCTATCGGCTGGGGATTTCGATGTGGTGGAATCGAACGAGGCCTTTGCTGCACAGGCTTTGGCAGTAAACAAGGAACTGGGGTTGGATCCGGCCAAGGTGAACCCCAACGGCGGCGCCATTGCGCTGGGACATCCGGTGGGGGCGACCGGGGCGATCATCACTTTGAAAACACTGTATGAACTGGAACGCACTGGCGGCTCCAAAGGGCTGGTCACCATGTGCATTGGCGGCGGCCAAGGGATTGCAATGGCAATCGAACGGCTGTGAGACAGAGCGGGCGGGGTTTCAGCCGCCCGCAACCTCTGCACCTTCCGGAGTATGCCGACACTCGTGTCACGTACGGAGAAGGTGAGATGCGCTGACTACCGGGCTGGTTCCGGCTGTGTTCTGTCAAACGCAATGCAGATACCCCGGAACTAGTGAAATTGGCGGTGTTAACGGTCCGGGTTCCAGCCACCTTCGGCATGCGGGCTTCTTCAAGCCGGGAAATGTTCGTAAGCTCAGGATGGAGAGCGAGCGATACCTTGACTGATTTACTTCTCCCGCGCCTGTGGGCGGCGGCTTTGGGGTTTACAGGTCATGAGTGGTGAGCTCGCTGAGTTTGGTCCGCACCGGT
>JBFOLS010000446.1:0-10783 GCA_040830225.1 Leisingera sp. | reverse complement strand
TGGTGCCCTGGATGTGCGAGTTGTCATAGACCTCGATCCGCTGCGGCGGGCCTTCGAGCCCGAAAGCCTCAGCCAGCCCGCGCAGCAGTTTCGCCTGTGTCGCACTTTCAGCCATGCGGCGGGCCAGGCTTTCGCGGGCGTTGCGCACTGCAAAGGCCACCAACTCGGTCTTTTCACCACGCTGAGGCACCAGGATCTCCACCTTGCGGTCCGCCTTTTCGCTCAGCGCATCCTGCATCAGGTCGGCGTTTTCGATGCCGTCCGACAGGATCAGCTGCCGCGGCGGCTCCTTGTTGCTGTAGAACTGGCCGAGGAAGGCCTCCATGATCTCCGCCGGGCTCATGTCCGCATCCACCCGCGGGTAAAAGTCCTGGTTGCCCCAGTTCTGGTTGGCGCGGATGAAAAAGACCTGCACGCAGGCCTGACCGCTGTCCAGATGCAGGCCGACAACATCGGCCTCTGCCACGCCGCGCGGGTTGATACCCTGGCTGGACTGCACTTGTGTCAGCGCCTTGATCCGGTCGCGCAGGGCCGCGGCACGCTCGAACTCCATCGCCTCGGAGGCCGCCATCATTTGCTCGGCCAGTTCCTCCTGCACCTTGGTGGAACGGCCCGACAGAAAGCGTTCGGCGTCGCGCACGCTGGCGGCATAATCCTCCTCGCTGATCAGCCCTGTGCATGGTGCGGTGCAGCGCTTGATCTGATACTGCAGGCAGGGGCGCGTGCGGGTCTCGAACATGGAATCCGAGCAGTTGCGCAACAGAAAGGCTTTTTGCAGCTGGCTTAAAGTCCGGTTCACTGCTCCCGCGCTGGCGAAGGGGCCGAAATAACTGCCCTTCTGCTTGCGGGCGCCGCGGTGCTTCTTGATCTGGGGAAAGGCGTGGTCTTTGGCTACCAGGATATTCGGGAAGCTTTTATCATCGCGCAACAGCACGTTGTACTTAGGCTTGAGCTGCTTGATCAGATTCTGCTCCAGCAGCAGCGCCTCGGTTTCCGTCCGCGTGGTCAGGAACATCATCGAGGCGGTGAGCCCGATCATCCGCTCAATCCGCGGGCTGTTTCCAGGCCGGGTATAGTTCGACACCCGCGCCTTCAGGTTGCGCGCCTTGCCCACGTAGAGCACCCGGCTGTCCGCATCCAGCATCCGGTAAACGCCCGGCGAGCTGTCGAGCGTTTTCAAATAGTCCTGGATCACGGCATAGCCGGTGCGGGGCGGCGAATCCTGAGGGGCGGCGGCAGGCTGGTCGTTCATGCGCCCAGACATATGATTCCCCGGCTCTGGCTGCAATGTTTGCCTGTCCGGATCAAGAGCAGGAAAATCCACGGAAGCTGTGGATAACTACGGAGATATCTTTGGGCTATCCCGCCTTTTCCCTTATTTCAGGGCCATTTCGGGCGGATGCCTAAAAATTAGGCAGTTTGTCAAGACCTTGATTTCAAACAAATCTTTTCTCACTCTCTGTCAAGGTTTTGAAATCAAAGGCACTTTTGTAACGCTTCCGTTACGGCACGCGAGCCGGTGCAAAACTTGCCGGGAATGGGACGGATTTACCGCGGAATGCGTCACTCCAGCCCATCGCTGTCCGGCGTCTGCCAGCCCAGGTGCTGGCCGCCGTCAACACAGATCATCTGGCCTGTCACCGCCATTGCAGACAACAGGTAGGACAGCGCGGCGGTGACATCCCCGGTATCGGCGCCGCGCTGCAGAATCGTTGCCCTGCGCTGGCGGGAGAACTGCTCTGCACTTTGCCGCAGGCCTGGCAATGTTGGCCCCGGCCCGATCGCGTTGACCCGAATCCGCGGCGCCAGCGCCTGGGCCGCAGTCTGCGTCAGCGTCCAAAGCGCCGATTTGGCCAGGGTGTAGCTCATGAACTCAGGAGTAAGCTTGCGCACCCGCTGGTCGATCATATTGACCACCAGCCCCCATGCACGGGGTTCGCCCTCGGCTTCAGGTTGCGGAATATCCTGCGCGGCCATCGCCTGCATCAGCACGAAGGGCGCACGCAGGTTACTGTTCAGATGCCGGTCCCAGCTTTCCCGCGTCGCGGTCTCAAGCCGGTCATGCTCAAACACCGAGGCATTGTTGATCAGACAGGTGACCGGCCCGCCCAGGGCCTCAGAGGCCTCCGGTAGAAGCATCCGGGCCCGGGCCTCGTCCAGCAGATCGGCCTGCAGCACTTCAGCCTGACGCCCCAGTGCGCGGATCTCTCTGGCAGTCTCCTCTGCGTCGCTGGCAGAGGACGCATAATGCACGGCAACATCATAGCCCTGCCGGGCCAATTCCAAGGCCATTGCCCGTCCCAGCCGCCTGCCCGCTCCGGTCACCAATGCCCGCATCTGCGCCCTCCCGCTGCTGTTGCCAGGAAAGAGTTAGAACAGGACGGTCATATAGGCCAGATAAAGCGCACTGAGAATGACACCCCAGATGCGGGTGATATCCTGCTTGAAGAACACAAAGGGGATCAGCAGCAGCGAGGCCGCCAGCATCACCCACAGGTCGAACTGCAGGAACTCCGGGTCCACGCTGATCGGGCCGACAAAGGTGGCAATGCCGATGATGGCCAGCAAGTTGAACATGTTGGAGCCAATCACATTGCCAAGGGCAACATCCGCCTGCCGGCGCAGCGCCGCCATCACTGTTGTCGCCAGCTCCGGCAGCGAGGTGCCAACAGCCACCAGGGTCAGGCCGATCACCGTTTCGCTGATGCCATACAAACGGGCAATGACAGTGGCGTTGTCGACCAGCAGGTCCGCGCCCAGCGGCAAGCCGATGAGACCCAGAAGCAGATAGGTGCAGACCCGCCAATAAGGCATATCGGGGTCAGCTTCCTCGATCTCCTCCAGGTCATCGTCGCAAGCGCACTCCTTGCCATTGCGGCGGTGAACGCGCGCCTCATAAAAGGCCACGCCCAGCACCCCCGACAGCGCCGCCAGCAGGATCAGGCCGGACCAGATCGTGAAGGTGCCGCAGAACGCGAGGCCAATGAACAGGAAGGAGGCGCCCAGCATGAACAGGTAGTTCTTGCGGGTGCTGCATTCGCTGGTGTGAAGCGCCCGCATCAGCGCGGGAATGCCCAGCACGAGCAGGATATTGGCGGTGTTGGAGCCCACCACATTGCCCAGCGCGATGCCGTCCGCGCCTTCGTGCACGGCGCTGATGGCAATCAGCAGCTCAGGCGCCGAGGTACCGAAGGCGACGATGGTCAGGCTGACGATCAGCGCAGGCACCCCCAGCCGCAGGCTGAGGTTCACTGCTCCCCGTACCAGCGCGTCGCCTGCCAGCAGCAGGATCACCAGCCCCAGGGCCGAGTACAGCCATGGCATCATTTGCCAGGCCCTCCTTTCTTGCAGGCACAGGGGCCTTTGCCGATCCGGAAGCGGCCGCAGGACGGGCAGCGCCTGGAATTGATCTGTTTCTGACCAGGGAAACGCAGCTTGCCGAACATGGCCAGCACCGCCATCACCACCAGGAATATCGCAACGATCTTGAACAGCACGTCAGAGCCCGAAACGCGCATATTCTGCGCGCTCCTCAATGCCAGCAAGGGCGTCCTGGGCAACCTGCATGCCAAAGCGGCTGAGGAGCGGTTTCTTGATGCCGTAGCGGCGGAAGCGGACCTTCTCGCCGTAAAGCTCCTGCATCTTTGGCTTCAGGTGGCCTATACCGTCGATCAGCCCCAGTTCCTCGGCCCGGCGCGCCAGCCAGATCTCACCGGTAAACAGGTTTTCATCCGATTTCAGCTTGGGGCCGCGGCGTTCGGTGACATGATCGATGAAATTGGCGTGGATATCGTTCAGGATCACCTTGAGGCGCTGCACGTCTTCGGGGTTTTCCGGGCGGAACGGGTCCAACATCGACTTGCTCTCGCCTGCGGTATAGACCCGGCGCTCGACGCCCTGGCGGGCCAGCAGCACATGGGCGCCGAAACCGGCGGAGATCACCCCGACGGAGCCCAGCACCGAACTGGCATCGGCCCAGATTTCGTCCGCCGCCGCCGCCAGCCAGTAGCCGCCGGAAGCCGCCACGTCTTCGACGAAGGCATAGACCGGGATCTCCATCTCTTCTGCCAGGCGGCGGATACGCGCACCGATCAGCGAGCTTTGCACCGGCGAGCCGCCGGGCGAATTGATCTCCAGCGCCACCGCAGCAGGTTTGCCTTTGCGGAAAGCCCGCTCCAGCACCGGGGTCAGCGCACTGTCGTTCAGGCTGCCGCGTCCCGGCATGCCGATGGCACCATTGAGGCGCACCACCGCCACCAGCGGCTGTCTCTTCAGGAAAGGCAGGTGAAATCTCATGGCGCCGATGTAGAGCGCCCCCCGCGGTGAAACAAGGTGCGCTCCGGATCGAAATGCCTTGAAATGCAAAAACCGCACAGCCGCGGGCAAAATTGCAACGCTGTTTTGCACAGCAGACAGAGGCCCCCTCCCGCCCGTCAGGACAGCAGCCTGCGGCTGCCGCCTTCCCGTTGGGCCAGGCACCGCGCTGACGCGCGGCGCGGTATGTTCTGCGACCCGCAAGCGCAACAGAGGGCACGCGGAGCGTGCCGGGCCCAACCGCGCGAGGCGCCCTCCGGGCGTCCGGAGCGGGCGGGAGCCCTCCGCTACAGTACCGCCTGCCGCTTCAGGCCCGGATCCGCCAGCCGGTCTTGAAGATCCACCAGATCACGCCCATGCAGGCCAGAGTGAACCCTCCGATGGCGCAAAGACTCAGCAGTACCGGCACATCAGCCTGGCCGAAGAAGGCCCAGCGGAAGCCCGAGACCAGGTAAACCACCGGGTTGAACAGGGTGATGGTCTGCCACACCGGCGGCAGCATCGAGATCGAATAGAAAGACCCGCCCAGGAACACCAGCGGCGTCACCACCAGCAGCGGCACCAGCTGCAGCTGTTCGAAGTTCCCGGCCCAGATCCCGATGATGAACCCCATCAGCGAGAAACTCAGGCATGTCAGCACCAAAAAAGCAACCATCGCAATGGGATGCTGGATCGACAGATCCACGAACAGCGAGGCCGTGGCCAGGATCACCACTCCAATGAACAAGGACTTGGTCGCGGCCGCCCCGACAAACCCCGCAACCACCTCCAGGAAGTTGATTGGCGCAGAGAGGATCTCGTAGATGTTACCGATGAATTTCGGAAAGTAGATTCCGAAGGAGGCGTTTGAGATGCTCTGGGTGATCACCGACAGCATGATCAGCCCCGGCACGATGAAGGCGCCGTATTCAACTCCGTCCACCTCCTGGATCCGGCTGCCGATGGCACTGCCGAAGACCACGAAATAGAGCGACGTGGACAGTACCGGCGAGATGAAGCTTTGCAGGAAAGTGCGCCAGAACCGCGCCATTTCCGCCTTGTAGATGGTGGCAACCGCTGTCCAGTTCATGCTGCATCCCCCGAAACCGCTTCCCCCGAGACGAGCCCGACAAAGATGTCTTCCAGGCTGGATTCCCGCGTCTGCACATCGGCCAGCACCAGCCCGGCCTGCGCCACATCATTCAGCAGATGGGTGATGCCGGTCCGTTCTGCCCGGGTGTCATAGGTGTAAAGCAGCGTATTGCCGCCATTCACCAGCTGCAGATTGTGCTGCGCCAGCCCCTCTGGGATTTCCGCAACTGCCGCCGTCAGCTGCACTTCCAGCTGCTTCTGCCCCATCCGCGCCATCAGCTGCTCCTTGGGCTCGACCAGCAGCAGCTCGCCCCCGGCGATGACGCCGACCCGGTCGGCAATCGCCTCCGCCTCTTCGATGTAATGGGTGGTCAGGATGATGGTAACGCCGCTGGCCTTCAGCTCGGCCACGATTTCCCACATGTCCTTGCGCAGCTCCACATCGACACCTGCAGTCGGTTCATCCAGGAACAGGACGCGCGGATCATGCGCCAGCGCCTTGGCGATCAGCACCCGGCGCTTCATGCCGCCGGACAGTTCCATAATCTTGCTGTCGCGCTTGTCCCAAAGCGACAGCTTTCGCAGCACTTCCTCGATCCGCGCCGGATCCGACGGCTTGCCAAAAAGGCCGCGCGAAAAGCTGACCGTGTCATGCACCTTGGCAAAGGGTTCCAGGGTGATCTCCTGCGGCACCAGCCCGATCAGAGACCGCGCGGCGCGGAACTCGGCAACATTGTCGAACCCGCCGACACGGACACTGCCTGAGGAGGCGGTGGTGATGCCGCAAACAGTTGAAATCAGGGTGGTCTTGCCCGCGCCATTGGGGCCGAACAAGGCCAGGATCTCACCTTCTTCGATATCAAGCGAGACACCCTTCAGCGCCTCGAAACCGCCGTCATAGATTTTTCTCAGGTCGCGGATAGACAGGATGGCCGCCATGGTGCCTCCAGGGATGGTCTCAAATCCCGGCCAACCTAGCGGCGGTTTGCCGCCTCTGCCAGCCCGGGACTGCAGATTGGGCTGCAGATAGGCATGTGCGCCAGCGCAGGGGGTCAGCCGCGGCCGGTGACCTTGCTGAACCAGCCCTTCTTCCCGCCTTCTTCTACGGCTTCACCATCTTCGCCCGCTTCGTCTTCCGGAGACAGATGCGCCTGCAGATTGGCAAAGAACTGATCCGCCATCTTCTTGGCGAAACCGTCAATGATGCGGCTGCCAAGCTGCGCCAGCTTGCCGCCCACCTTGGCCTCGACCTCATAGGAGAGCAGAGTGCCGGTCTCCGACGGCAACAGCGTGACAACGGCGCCGCCCTTGGCAAAGCCCGCCGCGCCGCCCTTGCCTTCGCCGGAAATGGTCAGTTTCTGGTTCTCGGCTAAGTCCGACAAGGTGACCTGGCCTTTGAAGGTGGCTTTAACCGGGCCGACCTTTTGAGTGACAGTGGCTTCAAACCCATCTGCGGGCGTGCCGGTCACCTCCTGCGCGCCGGGCACGCAGGCCTTCAGCACGTCCGGCGTCAGCAGCGCAGCATAGACGGTTGCGGGATCGGCCGCGATCTCTTTCTGGTCACTCATCTGCACGGGCTTGCCCTCCCTGGCGCTTTGTTCCGGTTCCTCTCAGACCTAGCTGCCATGCCGCCCTCTGCCAAGCCGGCACAGGCTGACTACACGGAACTTCGGCCCCAGACCGGTATGCGGGCGCAAGTGCCGTAGCGTCAGGGCAGAAGCCTTTATCTTGACGTCAAGATAAAGGCACACTATCTCGACATCAAGATAACATGTGGAGAGGCACAATGAAGATCATCATATTCGGCGCAACCGGCGATGTTGGCAGCGCGGCTGTGCAAGCCGCAACGCAGCGGGGCCACCAGGTCACCGCGGTTTCCCGCAATCCGTCAGAACTTGCAGCGATCAGCCCGCTGATAACCCCGCTGCCGCTTGATCTGCTGAACAACCGGCAGAGCGCGGTCCGGGCAGCTGAGCATCACGATCTGGTTATCAGCACCCTGCGGCCGCCTGCCGGGCGTGAGAGCGATCTGATCCCCCTGACCCGCACGGCTGTGCACGCAGCGCGCAGCGCCGGCGTTCCAGTGCTGGTTACCGGCGGCGCGGCGCTGCTGAAACTGCCGGACGGCAGCGGCCACACCGTTCTCAGCGCGCCGGGTTTCCTTCCTGAAAGTGCGCGCCTGATTGCCGAAGCCTGCGCAGCTCAGGATGCCATGCTGGAACAGGAAACCGGAGTGCAATGGACCTGCCTGCGCCCGCCTGCGCTGCTGACAGAGGGCCCGCTGACCGGTCGATACCAGTTCGGCACGGAGACGCTGCTGACGGACGCTGCCGGTGTTTCACAAATTTCTTTTTCGGATTTCGGCGCCGCACTGCTGGATCTGGCTGAAAACCCGCGCGGCAGCAGCCGGCGGCTGACAGTTGCCTGGGGCACTCCCGCCCCCGCCATGGCGGCCGGCTGACGCCGGGCCTGCGGCGGCGTTGGGCCTGGCAGCGCGCTTTGCGCGCTGCTGCCCTCTGACGCAGCAAGCGCACCCGTCAGAACAAAAGCCGCAGCCATCACCTTGCACGGTCTGCCCGCAGCCGACCGGATAGGGCGCTCAGCGCCGCGTCAGAGGGCAGCACTGCGCACCTTCAGTACGGCAACCCGACGTAATTCTCAGCCAGCGAAGCCTGTGCCGCATCCGACGAGAACAGATAATCCAGATCCGCCCGTTGCAGCCGCAGATCGGTTTCCGACCCCTCCGGCGCCCGGTGCAGCAGATTGGTCATCCACCAGCTGAAGCGTTCCGCCTTCCAGACCCGCGCCAAAGCTTTTTCTGAATAAGCCTCAAGACCGGCACTGTCGCCCTTCAGATAGTGATCCAGGAACCCGTGATAGAGGTAATAGATGTCCGAGGCAGCCAGATTCAGCCCCTTGGCACCGGTCGGCGGCACGATATGCGCCGCATCGCCTGCCAGGAACAGATTGCCATAGCGCATTGGCTCCGCCACGAAACTGCGCAGAGGGGCGATCGACTTCTCAATGGATGGACCGGTCTGAAGACCCGCCGCCACCTGCTCCGGCAAACGGCGGTTCAACTCCTGCCAGAAAGCATCGTCGCTCCAATCCTCAACCCGGTCCGTCAGCGGCACCTGGATGTAATAGCGGCTCAGCACCCGGCTGCGCAGCGAGCACAGGGCAAAGCCGCGCTCATGGCGGGCATAGATCAGTTCTTCCGAAACCGGCGGCGTCTCCGACAAGACCCCGAGCCAGCCGAACGGATAGACCTTCTCGTATTCCTTCAGCACATTCGCAGGGATCGACTTGCGGCTGACACCGTGAAACCCGTCAGCGCCGACAATGAAATCGCACTCGGCCCGCTGCGCTTCGCCGCCCTGATCCCAGGTCACATAGGGTCGCGCTTCGGTCAGCGCATGGGGCTGCACGTTCTCCGCTTCATGGATCACAATGCCGCCCAAGGCATCGCGGGCCTCGTACAGGTCGCGGGTCACCTCGGTCTGGCCGTACACCATGACCGTCTCTCCGCCGGTGCTCCCCGCAAGATCAATCCGGTCCAGCTGCCCCTGGTGCGCGATATGGAAACCTTCGTGGATCTCACCCTCGCGGTCCATCCGGCCGCCGCAGCCCGCCTCGCGCATCAAGTTGACGAAACCATGCTCCAGAACCCCCGCCCGAATCCGCCCCAGCACATGGGCGCGGGCGTGCTTCTCCAGCACAATCGAGCTGATCCCCTTGCGGTGGAGCAGCTGCGACAGCAGCAGCCCGGAAGGCCCGCCGCCAATGATGGCAACCTGCGTCTGATATGTGGACATGCGCGTTCCCCGTAATCTCTCGAATTTTGCGTGCGGTGGGAATTATGCGTTGACCATGCGTCTTTGCGAATGGACCAAATGCGCCAATACTTGTACATTTCGCACATGAAAGGAACACCCCGCATCAACAGCTACAACCTGTTTGGCGAAACAGCTGAACTGGCCGATATCCTGCATATTGAGACCATACGGGCCAGGTCCGAGCAGCATGACTGGGAGCTGCGGCCGCACCGGCACGCAAGGCTGCATCAGCTGCTGGTTCTTACCGGCGGCGGCGGCGCAGCAGAAATTGACGGTATCAGCCATACACTCGCGCCACCCTGCATGATCAATGTGCCCCGCGGCGTAGTGCACGGTTTCCGCTTTGACAGCGGCACGGGCGGCTGGGTGATCACTTTGACCTCTGATCTTCTGGACCAGAACCTGACGCCTGGCGAGGGCGTGCGGGCGCTGCTGGATCAAGCCGCCGTTCTGCCGGCACCTGCGGGTCTGCAGGATCAGGCAGAGCAGCTTTTCGGCGAGTACAGCCGCCGCGAGTACGGCAGAGCGCAGTTGCTGCGGGGCCTGGTGCTCTCCATGACAGCCTTGGCTGCCCGCGCCATTGCCGGAGCCCTGCAGCGGGACCCGCAAGCCCAGGCCAGCCCGCTCTTTGCACGTTTCGAGGCACTGGTCGAACGCGACTTCCGCCGCCGCCGCGCGCTCTCGGAATACGCCCGCGAACTCGCGGTCTCCCCAACCCACCTGAACCGGATTGCCCATCAAGCCACCGGCCAGCCGGCCTCGGCTCTGGTCAATGCCCGTGTTCTGCGCGAGGCGCGGCGGCTGCTGATCTACACCAATCTCACGGCTGCCCAAATCGCCTATGAGCTTGGCTTTACCGATCCCGCCCATTTCAGCCGGATCTTTGCCAAGGGTACCGGAATGCCGCCACGGAAATTCCGCCAGCAGCTTGCCCAAAGCAGCTGAGCCGCCGCAGACTGCTCCGAAATTCTTCGCCAGCCGGGAGCGTCATGTGCTGCAAGGGATCCGCATTATCGAGGTCGAGGGCCTGGGCCCCGGCCCCTTTGCCGCCATGACATTGGCAGACCTCGGGGCCGAAGTGATCTGTGTCCACCGCCCAAACAGCGGACACACGCCGGGAATGCCGGAAAACTCTCTTTTGGACCGCGGCAAGCGATCCATAACGCTGGATCTGAAAGACCCGGGAGACGCAGAAACTTTTTTGGCGCTGGCTGCCACTGCGGACGGGCTGATCGAAGGCTTCCGCCCCG
This sequence comes from Leisingera sp., assembly GCA_040830225.1. Taxonomy (GTDB): domain Bacteria; phylum Pseudomonadota; class Alphaproteobacteria; order Rhodobacterales; family Rhodobacteraceae; genus Leisingera. The sequence continues at coordinate 312 of JBFOLS010000446.1, read as the reverse complement.
GCGTGATGGAGCGGCTGGGGCTTGGGCCTGAGCAATGCCACGAGGCAAACCCTGCGCTGGTCTACGGCCGCATGACCGGCTGGGGCCAGGACGGCCCGCTGGCGCACACCGCGGGCCATGATCTCAACTACATTTCCCTGTCCGGCGCCCTCTGGTACGCGTCGGCCCCCAGTGACGCACCGCTGACGCCTGCCACCCTGGTCGGCGACATCGGCGGCGGCTCAATGTATCTGGTTGCGGGCATGCTGGCCGGCATCCTGAAGGCCAAGTCCACCGGCAAAGGCTGCGTGGTCGATACCGCCATCTATGACG
>JBFOLS010000445.1:0-2964 GCA_040830225.1 Leisingera sp. | reverse complement strand
CGCAGCCAATTGCAGCGCATTTCCAACCTCGGCTTCGTCGCAGAACATCAGCTGGCGTTCGGCGGGCCAGCGGTCCAGCAGGCGGGAGAGTTTCTGAAGCTCCGCGACTTCGGGCACATAGGTGCCGCCGCATTGCTCGGCGGCCTCCACCGCATGGGCCTGCAGCCGGTCCTGGCGGATGCGCTCGGAGTTGGTGAACTCTGTCTGCACCGGCAGGATCCGGGCGGCGCCCATCTCGGCTGCCTTCTCGACGATGAAGTCAGTGCGCGCCTTCTTGATTGGCGCAAACATCAGCCACAGGTCCGGCGGCAGCTGCAGGGGCTTGGTCTGTTCCTGGCACAGCAGCGTTCCGCCGCGTTTTCCGGCCTCAGCGACCGCCGCCAGCCACTCGCCATCCTGGCCGTTGAACAGCGCCACCGGGGCGCCCGCGGCCTGCCGCATCACCCCGAACAGGTAATGCGCCTGATCACGATCCAAGGGAACCGATTGCCCTGCCCCCAAAGGGTGCTCTACATACAGTCTGATTTTTGCACTCATGGGGTCCTACATATGCAAGGCCAGAAGCCAGCGCCAGAGGGTCAGGTCGCGGATGCGGTCAAGGGAAACTGGGTCGATACACATGCCCCGGAATGGACAAGGCCCTATCTGCGGCTCAGCCGCGCCGACCGGCCGATTGGCACATGGCTGCTGCTGATCCCCTGCTGGTGGGGGCTGGCACTGGCCATCCTGGCCGGCCAGAACGCTCGCTGGGAGGACCTGTGGATCGCCGTTGGCTGCGCCGCGGGTGCCTGGCTGATGCGCGGAGCAGGCTGCACCTGGAACGACATCACCGACCGCAACTTCGACGGCCAGGTCGAGCGCACCCGCTCTCGCCCGATCCCCTCGGGGCAGGTCACGGTCAAGGGCGCGCTGGCCTGGATGGGGCTGCAGTGCCTGGCCGGCCTGGCGATCCTGCTGACCTTCAACCAGGCGGCCATTGCCATGGGCATCCTGTCGCTGCTGCCGGTGGCGGTCTATCCCTTTGCCAAGCGGTTCACCTGGTGGCCGCAGGTGTTCCTGGGACTGGCCTTCAACTGGGGCGCCATGCTGGCCTGGGTAGCGCATACAGGCTCGCTCGGCTGGCCGCCGGTGCTGCTGTATCTGGCCGGCATTGCCTGGACCCTGTTCTATGACACCATCTATGCCCATCAGGACACCGAGGACGACGCACTGATCGGGGTGAAATCCACAGCCCGGCTGTTCGGCACCGAAACCCCGGTGTGGCTGCGCCGCTTCATCGTGCTGAAGGTCAGCCTGATGGCAGCGGCGGTGATCCTGGCGATGCTGGACAGCGCCTCGGTGCTGGCGCTGGTGCTGGCCTTGGCCGCGCCCTGGGCGATGGGCTGGCACCTTACCTGGCAGCTGCGCGCTTTTGATGCCGAAAACAATCAGAGGTTGCTGCAATTATTCCGCCTCAACCGGGACACCGGCTTGATTCCGCTGATCTTCTTTGTGCTGGCCATGTTCGCGTGATTGAACCGGCGCCGCTGCCGCGGTAAGAGCCTGTAACTTGAACTGGGAATGTGCCGCCATATGCGCTTGTCTTCGCTGTTGATCCCGGGCCTGGCTTTTGCCGCCGCCGCCGGGCTGAGCCTTGTCGCCGCCGGATTCGCCGTTACCGCCGTGGAGCAAGGCACCGAACGCGCAGTGCGCGGTACGCTGGATGACAATGGCTATGGCTGGGCCGAGGTGACGGCGGACGGGCTGCAAGTCCTGCTGGAAGGCACCGCACCTGACGAGGCAACACGGTTTTCGGTCAAGTCCCAGGTGGGGACAATTGTGGATGCGGCCCGGATTCTCGATGGCATGGTCGTGCCCCCGTCAGACGGGCTGGCACCGCCCCGGTTTTCGGCTGAAATCCTGCGCAACGACCGGGGCATCTCGATCAGCGGGCTGATCCCGGCAGGCCCTGAGCGCAGCCAGCTGATCACCCGGCTGGGTTCACTGGCAGGGGCTGACAAGGTGACCGACCTGCTGGAAACCGCAAGATACCCTGTCCCGGAAGACTGGCCTGACGCCATGTATTTTGCGGCGGAAGCGCTGAAACTGCTGCCGCGTGCCAAGATCTCGGTTGCGGCCGGCGAGGTGTCGGTCACGGCAATTGCCGACAGCAGCGATGCCAAGGCGCAGCTGGAAGAACAGCTGGGCCGCCTGGCACCGCCGGGGCTTCGGCTGGCGCTGGAAATCGCTGCGCCGCGGCCGGTGATCACCCCGTTCACGCTGCGCTTCCTGCTGGGTCCGGAAGGCGCGGCTTTCAACGCCTGCTCGGCTGAAAGCGAGGAAAGCCGCGGCCGCATCCTGGCTGCTGCACGTGCCGCCGGCCTGCAGGGCGAGGCCGAATGTGTGATCGGCATGGGCGTGCCGTCCCCCAATTGGGCGCGAGCGGCAGAGCTGAGCATCGCCGGGCTGGCGGAGCTTGGCGGCGGCTCGGTAACGATCGCCAATGCCGACATCACCCTGGTGGCAGCCGAGGGCACTGCGGATGCGCTGTTCGATCATGTGGTGGGCGAGCTGGAAAGTGCCCTGCCCCGGGTCTTTGCCTTGCATGCGGTTCTTCCCGTGCCCGAGACGCAAGAGGCCGGCACCACGCCCGAGTTCACCGCAACCCTCAGCCCCGAGGGCCAGGTGCAGCTGCGCGGGCGGCTGACCGACGCGGCGCTGCGCAGGGTGGCTGACAGCTATGCCAAAGCGCGTTTTGGCTCTGACAATGTGCACACGGCCGCACGGGTAACTCCCGGCCTGCCCGTCGGCTGGCCGGTGCGGGTTCTGGCCGGGCTGGAAGCGCTCTCCTATCTGGAACGCGGCGCCGTCGTGGTAACACCGGACACGCTTGAGCTGCGCGGTATGAGCTACAGCAAAGGCACCCCTGCCGAAATCGCCCGCTTCCTGTCGGCCAGCCTGGGGGAGGCCGAGACCTATGGTCTT
>JBFOLS010000444.1:0-5613 GCA_040830225.1 Leisingera sp. | reverse complement strand
GAAAAGGCGGCAAAACGCGGCAAGGCTGCTTTCACCGCCTGGTGGAACAGCGAGAAGGTCAAAGCCAACGACAACTGGGCGCGCAAAGTCGTCAACGGCCTCCTGCCTGGCACCGAAATCAAGCTCGACGCACTGCAAAAGATGGCCGTGCAAGCCGACTTGGCCGCCGCGGAGGATGACGACGCGGTGACCGAGGATGATCCGTTCAGTACTGCGGAGAACGCCGCATAATGGACAAGGCTCCCGATATCCTGCTGATCAAGACACCGGGCGGCTTTGAGCCCTACGGCCGCCACAGCGCCCCCATGCTGGAGGATCTGGTGACCGGGCAAGTCCTGACCGCCAAACCCCGCAAGGGTCGTGGTCTGCCCCGGAACGCCGCCTATTGGGCGGGCCTGCACACCGCCATCGAGCATTGCGACGTCTGGCCCACCACCGAGCGCCTGCATGCCGACCTCAAGAAGTACTGCGGCTACGTCGACGAGTATTTCAGCCCTCTGACCGGGCAGTGGGAGGTCCGCGTGCAGTCCACTGCATTCAGCAAGATGAACGAGAGCGAGTTCGCCCAGTACTTCCGCAAGGCGCAGCTGCGCTTCATTTCAGAGATGGGCTTCGACCCCTGGCAGCAGGCGGCGAAATGAACATCATGAACAAGCCGCCGCTGGGATTGAAGCAGCCCAAGGCCCAAGGTGACCCGGAGTATCTGCGCGAAGTCCGCGACCTGCCCTGCTGTATCTGCGAGGCTTTCGGGTTCACCCAGCTTTCGCCGACCACAGCGCATCACCCGATCTGCGAGCGCCATAGCAACGAGCGCGTCCCAGATCACGAGGCCATTCCGCTTTGCGACGGCCACCACCAGGGCGACTTCGACACGTCCAAGATTGCAATCCACCGCGACCGCGCCCTCTGGGTCGAATGGTACGGCTCAGACCGCGACTGGATCGCCGCCACACAAGACCGCATCCGCACTGCGCCCTGACAGCAACCGGGCACCCGAACCGGCATGAAGCAGCCGCACCCCGCGTTCTGCCTGAAACCCGCCCGCCAGGTTCACTCCCTTATGCAAACACACGCCCGGTTGCTTTCAAGACGCAGCTTAACCCCCTGGAGGAATTCAATGCCCGATCTGCCCAGCCCGGAACCTGTGTTCCTGCATATCGTAGATCACCGCAGCCCGGCCCTCTGGAGAAACCGGATCTATTCTGCCTTGGTTCCGATTGTACTTATCGGCATTGGCGCCCTGCTGGAGAGCGCCGCAATGCAATGGGCCGGGTTCTTGCTGACGTGTTTCCTGGCCCTAGCCGTTGCCTTCCGGGCCAACAAAGACCGCCTCACCATAGATCAGGCCCGCGACCGACTGAATGAGATCGAGCGAGACCAATGACCCATCCCGACACCAGCACTGCAGCCGTAGAGGCCCGCTGCCAGCACCTTGATCACGTCGCCCATGACCGGAGGTCAGCGGATGCCGCGTTGATGCGGGCGCTGGCGGCCGACCGAGGCGCTCTGCAAGCGGAGAACGATCGGTTGCGCGGCGTTCTGGAAGAGATGGCACAAGCGACAGATTGCGGTTGCAATCCTTGCTACGGACACCCCGAGCGAGATTATTTCGTAGATGCCGCCCACGCCGCACTACAGGAGGTGAAATAGATGGGAAACCCGCAGCCTCTCGCAGTTAGCGAAAAGACTGCTGCGAAAATGATGGACATGACCGTAAAGCAGTTTCGGCACCTAGTGGATTGCGGATCGCTACCGCCACCTGCCAAGATTGGCGGCGATATCCTCCGCTGGCGCGTGGCAGACATTAATGCCGTCCTGAACGGCACGGCAATGGATGAAGAACAGATCACATGGTAAAGAAATTGCAGCGGAAATACCTGACCAGCAAAACGGTCAAGGGAAAGATCTACTATTATTTCCGCCGCGGCGAGATTTACCAACGACTGCCCGATAATCCAGACAGCCCCGAATTTGACGAAGAGTATTGGGCGATCCGAAATGGCCGGCTGAAGAAGCGGAAGGCAACCACATTTGAAGCTCTGATCCAGAGCTACTATCAGAGCCCAGCGTTCAAGTCGAAAAAGCCGGGGACTCAGAAGGAGTACCGGCGCACCCTTGAGCTAATCAGAGAGAAGAATGGCAAAGCCGACTTCACCAAGCTCCGGCGCCGGGATGTGATAGCAGCTCGCGACAAGTTCGCAGAAACATGGCGCAAAGGGAACGCCATGGTGGAGATGCTTTCCATACTTTCCAAGCACGCAATCGACCTGGAATGGATCAAGGCCAATCCAGCCAGCGGCGTTGAAAAGCTCAAGGGCGGCGAATACCTGCCCTGGCCCAAGGCGAAACTGGCGGCCTACGAAAACTATTGCCGAGCCCATGACCTAGAATGGGAGCTGACCGCGTTCATGCTCGGCATCGGCACCGGCCAGCGCATCGGCGACATAATCCGCATGGAATGGGCGCATTATGACGGCGGGTTCATTTCAGTGGCTCAAGAGAAGACCGGCGCGCGCCTGTGGGTCGCATGCCCAGCCTTCTTGCGCGACTACCTTGAAGTCCTCCCCGGCAAGGGCCGCTTTATCATCGCGCAATCCCTTCACAAGGGTGTGGCAAAAAGAACCATTCAGCAACGTGTTATGGCGGTTCGGGAAGAGATTGGCGCCCAGGAATTCGTCATCCACGGCTGGCGGTACTCTGCTGCGGTTGCGCTTGCTGAAGCTGGTGCCAGCGACAGCGAGATTCAAGCAGTCACCGGACACAAGACGCTTGAGATGGTCAAGAAATACCGTAGCCAGGCAAATCAGCGAAAGCTGTCCGAAGCCGCCCAGGCGCGCCGGACCAGAACGTGAACAGAACGTGATTCTGGGAAACAATCTGGGAAACCGCAAATCTCCCGACTCTCACCGACGTCTGGATATCCACATTTTTCGTTTAAAATCAATATGGTGCGGGTGAAGGGACTTGAACCCCCACGCCTTGCGGCGCCAGAACCTAAATCTGGTGCGTCTACCAATTCCGCCACACCCGCACTCGCGCCGGGCACCAAGCCCCGCGTGCCGCGCTCAATAACAAAGCTTGGCTGAGGATGCGAGAGGAAAACGCACAGGCCGTTCACTGTGCAAAACGGCAACAATCCGTCCGTATAATTGCAACAATAAGCGGATTTCTGCCGGAAAAGGCTGGGCCTGGAATCCGGTTGTGCCGTAGATTCAGAAAAAAACTGAGGCAAACAGAGCGAGCAACATCATGAAACCGTTTGGCAATGCGGCCTTGCGCGCGCAATTGGCTGCGCGCAGCCAGGCCCGTCCGCAGCGGCTGTTTCAGGGCAGCCAGAACATCAGCCTTTTGCGCGGCACCATTGTGCTGACGCGCGAGGGCGAGCGCGCGGCAGAAGAGATCAAGGCCGGCGACAGCCTGATAACCCGCACCCAAGGAATGGCTCAGGTCGATACGGTCAGGACCCGCCGAGCCATGCTGCAGGCGGTGTGCATTTCGGCCGGCTCTCTCGGCGATACCCGCGCCGACGGCGATCTGACCGTGCCCTGGGACCAGCGGATTCTCGTGCGCGACTGGCGCGCCAAGGCGATGTTCGGCCAGCCGCAGGCAGTGGTGCCGGCATATGAGCTGGTGGACGGCGAATTCATCCGCGACATGGGCCTGCAGATGATGGATCTGACAATTCTTGAGTTCTCCCGCCCTCATGTGATCTATGCAGGCGGCCTGGAACTGGCAGCCGCAGCACAAGCCCCCGAAGACCTGCGCCCGGCTGCCTGAGCCCGGGCTTTACAGTCCCAGTTTCCGGAAAACCGCGGGGATCTGCTCCGGCAGGTCCTCGGCGATCAGGCCGGGGCCGAATTCCAGCGCGCATTCGACATGAAGGTAGGCCGCGGTTTCCGCCGCCGGCATTGGCGCGAAGCCGCGCGCCATCAGACCGGCAATGAAGCCCGAGAGGACATCGCCCGACCCGGCGGTCGCGAGCCAGGGCGCCGCGCGCTCATAATGGGCAGAATTGACCGAGCAGCGCCCGTCCGGCGCGGCGATCACCGTATCCGCCCCCTTGAACAGCAAGACGCAGCCCGCGCGTTTGGCGGCTTCGCGGGTGGCATCAACTTTAGAATAAGCGGGACCGATAGTGGCAGGTGCCTTCAGCTTTTCCGCCAGATCCGGGAACAGCTTGGCGAATTCGCCGCCATGTGGGGTCAGCACGCAGTTCTCATGCAGCAGTTCAAACAGCGCGTCCGGTTTCAGCTCGAACCTTGTAAGTGCATCTGCGTCCAAAACGGTGGCACGCTTTTCTTTTAAGACCGCCATTACCACCGATTGGGTATCAGCACCGCGTCCAAGACCTGGCCCCAGGCAGACCGCATTGAACCGTTCGTCCTCCAGCAACTCGCTGACCCCATGCGCCCCGTCGATCTGTCGAAGCATGATGGCGGTCAGGTTGGCAGCGTTTTCAAACATCGCTGATCGCGGCGAGCCGACGGTGACAAGCCCTGCCCCGATGCGTAAAGCCCCGCGGGCTGCAAGCCGGGCCGCCCCGGTTTTGCTTGCGCCGCCGGAGAGGACAAGCGCGTGACCATGAGAGTACTTATGTCCTGCAGCCTTCTTCAAGTCAGGCAGGTTTTCTTCTGTAAAAGGATTCATAGCCGCTCCGTCTGTCTGGCTCACTGAGCTTATAGACCGATGTCTTTAACAATAACTTTTCCGCAGAATTTTGGGCCTTCCCCCTCAACATGCCCATGCTTAGGCTTGTGGAAAGTAACCGTAAGATGGGCGGGCAAGGCCCCGAAGTTCTTTCCAGTGTCGCTGCAAATTCCGCTTGGCAGGTCGATAGCCACAAACCTGTCCCCCTTAGGTTCATGCGCATATTGGTATTGAGCCGATGGCATGAACCCGTACCACATCTGCAAAGTATCAGAAGGCATTTCGCGGTTCACCCCTACGCCGAACAAAGCGTCTATAACCAGAAACTGACTGACGTCATCACCTTCGTAGGTGCTGCGGACTTTTTGGTCATCCCAATTCCGGACCGTTCCAACTTTAAGCCACCGCTCATAATTCATCTTCGCGTCCGGCGGCAGCTTCTCCGCATCCCCATAGAGGAAAACCTCCACCTCCCAGCCGCGTTCTTTCAACAGCCGTGCCACCACAAACCCATCGCCGCCGTTATTGCCAGGGCCGCATAGAACCAAGGCCCGGTGGGGCTCTTCATCTTTCTCCAAATACTCCGGGGTGCGCGAGGGGCCGGCCCCTCGCCCGCCAGCGACAACCTCCGCCAGTTCCGGCCACTCCTCAAAGATCGCCTCAACCACCCCCTGCCCGGCCCGCTCCATCAGTTCCAGCCCGGTCACCTCGCCGGACTCGATGGCGGCCTGTTCGATGGCCCTAATCTGGGCTGCGGTCAGCAGTTCGGTCATGTTTTGCCCTTCCCCGATTCAATTCTGCTCACTTTTCGGGCGCAGCGCTTAATTTTTAGGCAGACAGCTTCAAATCCCGCCTTCAAATGCCGCAGCTGCACAGCGGTGCATTGCTGCCTTCATTTAGAAGTGAAATGACACCTCCAACAAGCTTGCGAGGAGCCATGCCGATGAAAAAGATCGAAGCCATCAT
>JBFOLS010000443.1:0-2954 GCA_040830225.1 Leisingera sp. | reverse complement strand
CGTTCAGCGTGTATTCGGTGGCGCTGTCGTTCACCTCCCAGCTTTCCAGCAGCATGCCGCGGAAGGAGCCGTCGTTGTTGTACTCGACCAGGTATTCAAAGGTGCCGCGGGTGATGTTGCCGATCTGCGACCAGTCGTAGACGCGGGGCTCCTTGAGGCCTTTCACGTCCATCTGAATGCGCAGGGTGCCGCCTTGCCGGGGCACGGCTTCGGCGCGGGCCGGAGCGGCGGCGCCGATCAGCCCGTAGGCAGCCGTGGCGCTGACGCCAAGGGCGGTGGCGCGTGACAGGAACTCGCGGCGGCTAAGCTGCCCGCTTTGGACTTCGGCGGCGTGCATTTGCGCCGCGGGGTGGATGTGGGGATGGGTCATTCTGGTCTCCCTGGAGTGATCTTGGCCTGCGCGCATCAGTAGGTCGCAAGCGATGGGCCGCCGGCCTGAGGGGCAGGCGGGAATTCGCGGGTGAGCTGTTCGGTAAAACTTTGTTTTTGCTCGGTATAGTCCGGATGAAAGTAAAGGTTTACGTGTTCGCCCGGGTCAGAGGCGAGGTGGAACATCTCGCCCCACTCCGGGTTCTCCGGATAAAGGGTGAAACGCCAGTCCTCGTTCAGCAGTGTCTGGTTGTAGGTGTCCATGCGTGTGCGCGGGTGATACTCGGCATAGAAGGTTCCGCGGCCCGGGCTTTCGGGTGCGGGGAGCATGGGCTGGAAGGATCTGCCATCGGTTTCAGCGGCTGGCAGGGCGAGGTGGTCCTGCAGCGTCGCTCGCAGGTCGAGGTGGCTGGTGATGCCGTCCCGGTCGCCGGGTGCGACGCCGGGACCTGCCATGATCAGCGGCACATGCAAGAGCGGGCGGTAGGGTGAGGGGCCCTTGCGGATCAGCCCGTGGTCGCCCAGCAGCTCGCCATGATCGGAGGTGAAGATGATCAGGGTATCCCCGGTCAGACCCTGTGTTTCCAGCTGGGTGAGGATGCGGCCTATGCCGTTGTCGATCATCGAGACCATGCCGTAGGTATGGGCGATGGCCTGACGCAGGGAGGCGTCCGAGAAGCGCTTGGTGGTCTGCATGAACCCCTGCTCACGCGGGGGGCCGGGGTTGCGCAGGAAGTCGACGTAGCTGCTTGTGGCTTCCTCGCGGTCATTATCCAGGATGTAGGAGGGCATCGCGGCCAATTCGTCCGGGACCTGTGATGGGGCAGGGACCTCTGCTGGATCGTACATGTCGCACCAGGGCGCGGGCGGTGCGAACGGGTGGTGCGGGTCGGGGTAGGAGACGAAGAGGAAGAAGGGCTCTTCGCCGTTTTGGTCCTGCAGGAAATGGCAGGCTTGGTCGGTGATCCAGCTGTTGTAGTGAAGGCCTGCTGGTATCGCGGATTTCCAGACCTCGTCCATGTCTTCAGGCGGCTGCTCCAGCGCGTTTTCGGGGAGGTAGAGGGCGGCGGCCTCGGGTGCGGTTTCGCGCAGCCAGTTGGCGTAGTGGCCGCCTTCGGTGGCGCTGACGGATTCACCGATCAGGATGTCGACGCTGTCGAAACCGTAGAAGGGGCCGGTCCAGCCATCGCTTTCCGGCAGGTCCCAGAAGGCGTTGCTGTCGGGCATGGCGTGCTCAGGTCCAGCGAGGATGGGCTGAAAGTGGAACTTGCCCGCGCCGTGGGTGCGGTAGCCGGCCGCTTTGAGGTCATGGGTGATCAGCGGCAGGTCTTCGGGCAGGGCGACGCCGTTGCGGGTCAGGCCGTGGTGGCGCGCGAACAGGCCGGAGAACAGGGTCGAGCGGCTGGGCGAGCAAATCTGATGCGGGGTGAAATGGTTGCGGAACACCGCGCCGCGGGCGGCGAGGGCGTCGATCTGCGGAGTCCGCACAACCGGGTTACCGGTGCAGCCAAGGCTGTCGGCGCGCTGCTGGTCGGTCATGATCAGGATGACGTTTGGGGGCATCTGGGTCCTCTGCGGGTTGCGGCGCAGGGACGGTAGCGGGCCAGGGAGATTTGGAAAAATACTATGTTTTTGCCATGATATTTGCAAAATGAATATCATGTTCAGTCAGAAGCAGCTCGAAGTGTTCCGCGCGGTTATGTCCACCGGTTCTGTCTCCGCCGCCGGTCGGCGGATGAACCTGTCGCAGCCAAGCGTCAGCCGGATTCTGGGGGACTTGGAGCGGCAGTTCGGGGTGCCGCTGTTTCAGCGCAAGAGCAAGGGCGTGCATCCGACGCCGGAGGCGGAGGCGTTTCTGGAGGAGGTGGAGCGGAACTATCTGGTGCTGTCGAACCTCGAGGAGGCGGCGGCGCAGATTGCCCGCAAGGAGCGCGGGACACTGTCGATTGCCACTATTACCGCAGCCTCGCTGGAGATCGTGCCGCGGGCGCTGGAGCGACTGGGGGTGCGGGAGAAGCAGATCAAGGTGTCCTGGCAGGTGAAATCCTCGAAATGGGTGCTGGATTTTGCCCGCTCGGGAACGCTGAAAACCGGCTTTGCCAATGTGCTGCATATGCCGACGGGGATGCATCTGCTGTTTGAGGGTGCAGTGCCGCATATGGTCTTTGTGCCGGAGGGGCATATTCTGGCCGGTGAGACTGGTCCGCTGCCACTGCGGGAGCTGCGCAACGAGCCGCTGATTGGCCTGTTGGGGCAGGTGGCGGATGAGCTGGCCTTGCGTAATATCGGCTCTAACGCCGGCGCTCCGATGACGGCGGAAACCTTTCTGGCGGCGCTGACGCTGTCGCAGCATTGCGGCGGGCTGCCGGTGGTCGATGCGTTCACTGCGCATTACTGGCAGCAGCGTCATTGCGGTGTGGCGCGCATCGTGCCGGATCTGCCGACCTACCGCTTTGCGGTGTTTGAGCCGCATGGCAGCCGGGCGTCGATGATCGACCGGGAGTTTCAGGCCTGCCTGATTGATGAAATCAAGTGGATCATGAGCTGGGCCGGGGCTGAAGTTCTCTAATTAGGATCTGTTCCTG
>JBFOLS010000442.1:0-2567 GCA_040830225.1 Leisingera sp. | reverse complement strand
TTTATCGCGTGCCATTGATCAAGCCCCCCTTACTTCTTCTTGCCGGCGATCGGCTTCGCCGGGCCCTTACGGGTACGGGCGTTGGTGTGGGTACGCTGACCGCGGACCGGCAGGTTGCGGCGGTGGCGCAGGCCACGGTAGCAGCCCAGGTCCATCAGACGCTTGATGTTCATGGTCACTTCACGGCGCAGGTCGCCTTCAACGGTGAAGTTTGCGTCGATGTGCTCGCGGATGGCCAGAACTTCGGCGTCGCTGAGTTCGTTCACACGGCGGGGCGAGTCGATGCCCACGGCTTCGCAGATTGCTTTTGCCGAGGTGTTGCCGATAACGGTGATGGAGGTGAGGGCGATGGGTACCCGCTTTGCAGGCGGGATGGTAACGCCGGCAATACGGGCCACGTGTCACTTTCCTTTTCGTTGCGGTTCCGTAGCTCCGGACCCTTTTTTCACAACACTTGACCGTGGCAGTGTGGCCAGAGGGTCCAGCATTTCGAGGTAATTCAGCAGGCAGACGAATCCGCCCGCCGGGAATCATTCCCAGAAGGGATGTGGGTAACTAGGGGCAAACGGGACCGGCGTCAACCGCCTAGAGACACAGACCGGATCGGATACGGCGCCCCGCCCCTTCTCGCCTCAGACGGGCAAGTCTAGGTGGCTGCCGGGTTCTGCGCTAACCTGCCTGGAAAGCGCCAAGGAACCGCCCATGATTTCCAGTCTACTTTACAAGTCAAAGGCCGTTCAGCCCCCCTACTCTGTCACCGACCTGGAAATCATGCGGGAGGCAGACAGGCACAATCCCGGCGCCGGTATTACCGGCTTTCTGGTGCGCAGCGAGTGGACTTATCTGCAAGTGCTTGAAGGCCCAAGCCACGAGGTCGAAGCCCTGTCGGCCCGCATCAGGAAGGATCCCAGGCACGGCGGCTATCACGAAATTCAGCTTCTAAAAGCCCCGGAACGGCGCTTCGGAAGCTGGTCGATGGGCTACCTTGACCTGTCCGGCCAAAGCAACAGCCTGACAGCGATCATCCCCGGCCTGACCAGCAGCAGTGCGGACTCTCTGAAGTCCCAGGCCCTGCACGAGCTTGAAAGGATTGCCCGCAAACAAGAAGGGCGGCCCTGAGGCCGCCCGAAACCCTGAACCGGTTCAATCCGGTCAGTTGCCCATGATCCAGGACATGTTCTTGCGCACCTCGTCGATCGAGGCCAAACCGTCCAGTCGCTGCAGATTGCCCTTGGCGTAGTAGTAGCCGATCAGCGGCGAGGTTTTCTTGTAATACTCCATCAGACGGGTCTTGAGGCTGTCCTCGTTGTCGTCTGCCCGGCGTTTCACATCATCGCTACCGCAGTTCGCGCATTTGCCGTCTTCGGGCCAGGGCTTGGTCTGATCGTGATAGACCTCGCCGCAGCCGCCGCAAGTCGAGCGGCCGGTTATCCGTGCCACCAGTGCATCGTCGTCCACCTGCATCTCAATAACCGCGTCGAGCTTGAGATCCATCTCTTCCAGCAGTTTGCTGAGCGCATCAGCCTGGGCCAGGGTCCGCGGGAAACCGTCGAAGATGAAACCGCCATCGGCACCTTCCTGCAGCTTCTCCCGGATCAGCCCGATAACGATCTGGTCGGTGACCAGTTTGCCCTCGGCCATGATGGCGGCAACTTTCCTGCCCATCTCGGTTCCGGAGGTCTGGGCGTCCCGAAGCATATCACCGGTGCTGAGCTGCACCATGCCGCGGGATTCAACCAGGTAGCGCGCTTGCGTACCTTTGCCCGCACCAGGCGGGCCAAGGAGAATAATGTTGGTCATCGGCGAGACGGTCCCCGTTTTGTCCGTTTTTTGTTACGCCCGCGCAGCTGGCTCTTCTCAATAAGGCCCTCATACTGATGCGCGAGGAGGTGGCTTTGCACCTGCTGAATGGTGTCCATGGTCACGGATACCACAATCAGAACGGACGTGCCGCCAAAATATACAGGGATGGCGAATTGGCCGCGGAGGACCTCAGGCAGCAGGCAGACCAGTGCCAGATAGCCGGAGCCCAGAACCAGGATGCGGTTCACAACATATTCGATGTATTCCGCGGTTTTCTTGCCCGGGCGGATGCCAGGGACAAAGCCGTTCTGGTTCTTCAGGTTGTTCGCCACGTCTTCCGGTTTGAAGGAGACGTTGAAGGTGTAGAAATAAGCGAAGAACACGATCATCGCGACGAAGAACAGCAGGTACAGCGGCTGGCCGGGACCGAAGTTCGCCAGCAGCCAGGACATCACCGGACCGGTTGCCGCGCCCGAGGAGAACGCCGAGATGGTGGTCGGCAGCAGCAGCAGCGAGGAGGCAAAGATCGCCGGGATCACGCCTGCCGGGTTCACCTTGACCGGCAGATGAGAGGAGCCGCCGTCATAGACCTTCATGCCGACCTGGCGGCGCGGGTACTGGATGTGGATCTTGCGCAGCGCGCGCTCCATGAACACCACGAACATGATCACGGCGACGACCATGAAGATCACACCGATGATCACCGCCGGGCTGATCGCGCCGGAGCGGCCGGAGGCAAAGAACTGGGCAATGGCTGCCGGAAC
>JBFOLS010000441.1:0-3242 GCA_040830225.1 Leisingera sp. | reverse complement strand
TGATTACATCATGCCGCCCATGCCGCCCATGCCGCCCATGTCGGGCATGCCGCCGGCAGCGCCTGCGCCTTCTTTGGCGGGCTTGTCGGCAACCATGGCTTCGGTGGTGATCAGCAGGCCGGCAACCGATGCCGCGTCTTCCAGAGCGGTACGGCAGACTTTGGCCGGGTCGATCACGCCGAAGGCGAACATGTCGCCGTACTCTTCGGTCTGGGCATTGAAGCCAAAGGCAGTGTCGGAGCTTTCACGGACCTTGCCCGCAACCACGGCACCGTCGACACCTGCGTTTTCAGCGATCTGGCGCAGCGGCGCTTCGATGGCTTTCTTGACGATGGTGATACCGGCGTTCTGGTCAGCGTTGGCGCCTTCCAGGCCTTCCAGCGCCTTGCCGGCCTGAACCAGGGCAACACCGCCGCCGACGATCACGCCTTCCTGCACAGCTGCGCGGGTTGCGTTCAGAGCATCATCCACACGGTCTTTGCGCTCTTTCACTTCCACTTCGGTCATGCCGCCGACGCGGATCACGGCAACACCGCCTGCCAGTTTGGCAACGCGCTCTTGCAGCTTCTCACGGTCGTAGTCGGAAGAGGTTTCTTCGATCTGGGTGCGGATCTGGGCAACACGTGCTTCGATCTCGGCCTTCTCGCCAGCACCGTCGACGATGGTGGTTTCGTCTTTGGTGATTTCGATTTTCTTGGCGGTGCCCAGCATGTCCATGGTCACGGACTCGAGCTTCATGCCCAGATCTTCGGAGATCACCTGGCCGCCGGTCAGGATCGCGATGTCCTGCAGCATGGCCTTGCGGCGGTCGCCGAAGCCCGGTGCCTTGACGGCTGCGATTTTCAGGCCGCCGCGCAGTTTGTTGACAACCAGGGTCGCCAGCGCTTCGCCTTCAACGTCTTCTGCAATGATCAGCAGCGGCTTCTGCGACTGGATCACCTGCTCCAGCAGCGGAACCATCGGCTGCAGCGAGGACAGTTTCTTTTCGTGCAGCAGGATCATGCAGTCTTCGAGGTCTGCAATCATCTTGTCCGGGTTGGTCACGAAGTAGGGGGACAGGTAGCCGCGGTCGAACTGCATGCCTTCGACAACATCGGTCTCGGTTTCCAGACCTTTGTTTTCCTCGACGGTGATCACGCCTTCGTTGCCGACTTTCTGCATCGCGTCTGCGATCTGCTGGCCGATTTCGGCGTCGCCGTTGGCGGAGATGGTGCCAACCTGCGCGACTTCAGCGGAGTCTTTCACGTCGCGGGAGGAGGCTTTGATGCCTTCGACGACTTTGGCGGTTGCCAGGTCGATGCCGCGCTTCAGGTCCATCGGGTTCAGGCCCGCTGCAACCTGCTTCAGGCCTTCTTTGACGATGGCCTGCGCCAGAACGGTCGCGGTGGTGGTGCCGTCGCCGGCTTCGTCGTTGGTGCGGGAAGCAACTTCCTTCACCATCTGTGCGCCCATGTTCTCGAACTTGTCTTCCAGTTCGATTTCCTTGGCAACCGACACACCGTCTTTGGTGATGCGCGGCGCGCCGAAGGATTTGTCCAGAACCACGTTGCGGCCTTTCGGGCCCAGGGTCACTTTCACAGCGTCAGCCAGCACGTTCACGCCGGCCAGCATGCGGTTGCGGGCATCAGTGGTAAATTTGACGTCCTTAGCAGCCATTTTTCACTCTCCTAGAGAAATTCTGTAATTGTCAGCGAGATTTGGGATCAGAGCAGCCGGAGGGCTTACTCGATGATGCCCATGATGTCGCTTTCCTTCATCATCAGCAGCTCTTCGCCGTCGACCGAAACCTCGGTGCCGGACCACTTGCCGAACAGGATTTTGTCGCCGGCTTTTACAGCCATTGCGATCAGCTCGCCGCTGTCTTTGCGGGCGCCTTCGCCGGTTGCGACGACCTGGCCTTCGCTCGGCTTTTCCTTGGCGGAATCGGGGATGATCAGGCCGCCAGCGGTTTTCTCTTCGCTTTCGGTGCGGCGCACCAGCACACGGTCATGAAGCGGTTTCAATGCCATCTTTGCAGCTCCTTAAAGGCTCAAAGGTTGTTATCTCTATCCACCCCCGCTCCCTGGCAGGGGCCGTTATCACTCACACCCGGCGAGTGATAACGAGGGGAAGCTAGGAATGCCCCGCAGCGTTGTCAACAGCGGAATCTGCAAAAAATGAAGGGCGCCGCAGCGCCCCTTGCTTTTCTTTCCTGTGCAGGCTCAGGCAGCCTTGTCCTTCAGGTGCGGAAAGCTGTCCTTGAAGCGGCTGAATTTGTGGGCTCCGCAGGTGACCGGCTGATACCGCGCCGGGTTATCCGTGCTGACGCAGTTCTCCAGCGGCTGGAACACCGCATCGGCATCCGCGTCGATAAAGAAGGGAATCGAGTAGCGCTCCCGCCCCGAGGCATTCACCACCCGGTGCAGGTTGGCGAGATACAGATCATTGGTCAGCCTTTGAATCAAATCGCCGATGTTGATCACATAGGTCCCGGCAATCGGCGGCCCCTCGACCCAGGCGCCATCGCGGTTCATCACCTGCAAGCCCCCCACATCGTCCTGCGCCAGGATTGTCAGGCTGCCATAGTCGGTATGGGCGCCGATGCCCATCACGCTCTCGTCGATCTGCCCCTCCTGCGGCGGGTAGTGCAGCAGCCGCTGGATGGTGATCGGGTTCTGCATCCGCGGCGCAAAGAAATCCGCCTCCAGATCCAGGCTGACCGCGATCGCCCGCATCAGCCGCTGCGCCAGGCCTTTCATCTCTTCATGATAGCCATAGACCGCCTTCGAAAACTCCGGCCGCGTGTCAGGCCACAGGTTGGGGCCAAAGAACGGGGTGCTGCCGCCCGGGCATTCCGGCCCGATGTCAAAGCACTCCTTCAGATCCTTGGTCTTCTTTGGATCAGTATTTTCGCCGAAGATCTCGATGTAGCCGCGCAGGGCCAGGCCGGACTTGGAGATGTGCAGGTCCATCTTTTCCTCCAGCGGCAGATCAAAGAATGCCCGCGTCTCATCAAAAGCACCGCTCATCACGGCCTTGGGCACGCCATGGTTCTTCACATAGAAAAACCCCACGTTGGTCAGTGCCCAGCGGATCTCCTTGGCCACATCAAACAGGCTGCCGCCGCTGTTCAGGGCGCTGATGTCGATCACCGGGATCTTGTCGAATGAGACCCGCTGCGCCCGCAAGCGGTCCTGAAGCCGGTCGATGTCCTGAGTTGCCATTGCTGTCTCCCCTCGTGCAAAGCTGGGGCAGTCATCGGC
>JBFOLS010000440.1:0-2953 GCA_040830225.1 Leisingera sp. | reverse complement strand
TCGCAGCCCCATTGCTCGCGGTACAGTTTGCTTTCCGCCATCGAGGAGAACTGCGGCCCCTCCATGCACAGGTAGACGCCGCCGCGGTGAACGTTGACGCCGGCATCGCGTGCCGCTGCTTCCGCTGCGTCTGACAGACGTTCGCAGGTCGGATGCGCGACGCTCACATGGGCAACGCAGCCGGTGCCAAAGAAGCTTTTCTCGCGCGCGAAGGTGCGGTCAATGAATTGATTTACAACAACAAAATCGCCCGGCGCCATTTCCTCGCGGAAGGAGCCGCAGGCGGAGACGGAGAACACATCGGTCACGCCCAAACGCTTCAGCGCGTCGATATTGGCGCGGTAGGGAACCTCGGTCGGGGAATGCACATGGCCGCGGCCGTGGCGGGGCAGGAAGGCCATTTTGACTCCATCCAGCGTGCCGGTCAGGATCTGGTCCGACGGCGCGCCCCAGGGCGTGTCCACCGTGACCCACTCGGCGCCTTCCAGCCCGTCGATCTCATAAATGCCGGAGCCGCCGATCACGGCGATCATGGTTTCATGGGGTTCTGAAATGGTCACGTCCTGCCCTCCTGTTGCTGCTGACCCCGGATATGCGCAAGCGGCGCCGGATTTGGCAAGAGCAAGGTGATAAACTGGGGGTGACATGCGTGCACCGCCTGTGCACCCCCTGTGCACCGGCGGGGTGCCGCAGACGTTGGATGCCTACGGCGTGAGTATTTGGGCAAAGAAGAAAAAGCAGGAGCCTCCTCGCGCCGGATGACCCCGGTCAGCGCCGCTGCGCCGAGGGCGACCAAGGT
Source organism: Leisingera sp. (assembly GCA_040830225.1). Taxonomy (GTDB): domain Bacteria; phylum Pseudomonadota; class Alphaproteobacteria; order Rhodobacterales; family Rhodobacteraceae; genus Leisingera. The sequence goes on along the minus strand of JBFOLS010000440.1, from coordinate 2,154 downwards.
CGGATCATTCGGTGACTGACGAAGGAGCTGCATTTATCAGGGACTGAAAGATAAACTGTTCTTGCTCTGAGGGTGTTTTCAAGAAGCCTTGCATCTGCCTGATGAAGATAAAGTCTGCAGTCGTCGGTGCTTTGTAGTCATACGCTGTGTTAAGTGCGCTTGGCGTGTGACCATCAAACGGTTCAAGACCTGCTGAAATCAAAAGCTGCCGGCGCAAGCAAAGGTCAATCTCTTCGTATTGCAGAAAGACATAGTATTTGCGGTTCTGCTTGTGCTCGAGCATCGCAACTCTGCAAGTGGTTCCGTCAAACAATCCCCGAGAGACAGAAAGCAGATCCTTATTGGTATCAGCCGCATCCCCTTCGGTATAGAAATCTTCGGCGGCCTTTACGCCGATCTTTTTTGAGCCGAGCCGCAGATGGTCTTCACCGCCAATGATGATGACTAGGCCGGCGTCTCCAGCGTGATTTGCAGGAACGGGCTTGATCCCGGCTTTCACGAACACAGTGTTGAGGACAGAAGCAAGCTTTTCAGACAGAGGGTGCTCTCTGGTTTCCGCATCGGCAAGCACACGAAAAGACAACTCTCCATCAGGCCAGGAAAAAAAGCCAGTTTTGCAATTTGGACAATGTGAGGAGGCCTTCTTGAAGTCATTCTCCAAAACAGAGGGTCGCAACAAGCTCGAGTAGTCTACAGGCTCAAGCGGCGTAGCCCTTGGACCGTTGAGTATGTCCCCTGCTGCGTCGGTTTCGAAGCGATCCTTTCCAAATTTTTCAATCCGGTGACTTGAGAATTCTGGAGCATGGATGCTCGGAGCGCGGTCCTTGCTTGCCGCGGGAAGGGAAGAGACAACAGCGGTCGCCAAAGCAGGGAGAAAAATGCCGAAACGCTGTTTACTCAATTGCTTCATGCTACTTTTCATGGCCGCAGGTGTCCGAGGAGGTCAAGAGGGGGTTCATGCTTTCATGTTTTGCCATACTGGGTGTTTTAGCTATGCTAATGTGAGCAGAAGTAGGCAAGTCAAGGGGCGAGCGAACCTTTCTCAGTAAACGCTAAAGTTTAACGACAGCGCCTTTGACCAAATGTTTCGCGCGCGAAACATTGCGGCAGGCAGGCTGACCTATTTGCGGCTTTGCGGGGCTGACCCTCATGCGGAGGGCGCACAGATACCCCGCACCCTTGCCCCAAAGGCGCATTTCCGCTAGGGGCGGGCAGCGAACACCCATCCTCCCGAGCACAGGTACCCTCAATGAGACGCGCAGCCATGGCTTTGCTGGCCAAGCAGATTTCCCCGCCCAACCTCTCTATCATGCAGGACGAGGGCTTTACCGTGGCCCGCGTGCGCACCGAGCTTCTGTCGGGCCTGACCGTGGCGCTGGCGCTGGTGCCGGAGGCGGTGGCCTTTGCCTTTGTTGCGGGCGTGCATCCGCTGGTCGGTTTGTACGCGGCCTTTATGGTTGGATTGATCACCGCGGTGTTCGGCGGCCGGCCTGGCATGATTTCGGGCGCAACCGGCGCGCTGGCGGTGGTGATGGTGGCGCTGGTGGCGCAGCACGGGGTGGAGTACCTGTTTGCCACCGTGGTGCTGATGGGGATCTTGCAGATCATCGCGGGGGTCATGCATTGGGGCAAGTTCATCCGCCTGGTGCCGCACCCGGTGATGCTGGGCTTTGTGAACGGCCTGGCGATCGTGATCTTCCTGGCACAGCTGACGCAGTTCAAGGTGCCGGGCAGCGGTGGCGCGGAATGGCTGCAGGGCGGCCAGCTGATGCTGATGCTGGGGCTGGTGGCGCTGACCATGGTGATTATCTGGGGCATGCCCAAGATCACAAGCGTTATCCCGGCGCCGTTGGCAGGCATCGGCATCGTGGCGGTGCTGGTGATTGCGATGGGGCTGGATGTGCCGCGGGTGGGCGACATGGCCTCGATCGAGGGCGGTTTCCCGGCCTTCCACAACCCGTTCGGCAGCGGTGAAGGCCTTTACGGCACCGCGCTGGCGCCGTTCACGCTGGAGACACTGTGGATCATCCTGCCCTATGCTGTGATCCTGGCGGCGATCGGCCTGATCGAGAGCCTGCTGACCCTGAACCTGGTGGGTGAGATCACCGGCAAGCGCGGCGGTGCTTCGCAGGAATGTATTGCCCAGGGCGCGTC